>CALYRQ010000028.1 GCA_945483375.1 uncultured Elusimicrobia bacterium | reverse complement strand
TCAAGCCCAAGAGACCGCCAAATAAACAGGTTTTGGAAAATTGTTTATCCTTAAAGTAACGAACCGCAAAGAAATGTTCTTTGCGGTTCGTACGCTAATCTAAAGATAACAACTCTTATTATTTACCGGCTCCGCAGCATTTTTTATACTTCTTCCCGCTCCCGCACGGGCACGGATCGTTGCGGCCGATTTTCGGCCCTTCGTGCACCACCGTTTCCACTTTGGCGGGCGCGCCGGGCTGTTCGGCACGGAGTTCGGCTTCGTGGGCTTTCATCCATTTTTTCATTTGGCGAATGCTTTTAAAGTCCACGCCGTCTTTTTCCATGCGTTTGGCAATGTCGATAAAGCGTCTTTTGATTTCCGGGTCCTTCAATTTCCCTTTAATCATGGCCGGAAGCGAATCCAGCTCGCGCTCGATACGCTCTTCGATAGATTCTTTTTTGCCGGGCTTGCCGCTCACGGCGGCCGGTTCGTCTTTCTTTTTAAAAGGGTTCCAGATCATTTCAAACTCCTGTAATTATTTGGAAACTAACTGTTCCACGAAATTCTTGATAATTTCCGCTTTTTCAAAATAATGTTTTTCCCGCGGGACTACCAAACGGTTGGGGTGTTTCTCCCAAATCTTTAAAATTTTGTCGTCGATTTCAAACGCCTGCTGCAAGTTTTCGGTGCGGACGTTGGTGGCCTGGTAGAAATCTTTTTCCGGCGGAGGGGAAAGGTGAATCACCGCATCGTAACGGGCGAGTTCGGCCTCCAGCGAGCTTTCCATCGCCTCAAAAAAGTTTTCCGGCCCGTGCGGCCAGTAAACGGCGCCGTCGATGGAGCCGCGGTCGCACACCATTACCTTGGCGTCGGACGTTTTTTCCGCCAGTTCTTCCAGTTGGTGGACGGTATAGAAAATAATGTTCTGCGCGTGCTCGATATGCACGGGGCTGTTGTCTTTGCGCGGGAATCCGCCGCTGTAAATCAGCGTGGCGGCCTCCTGCACGAGCGCGATTTTGTTGCCAAACGTTTCTTTCAAAATGGAAAGAGCCGTGGTTTTGCCGCCGCTGGGGCCGCCGGTTAAAACGATTTTTTTCATAAGTTATCCTTTAATAATTTTTTCTACAAAATTTTTGATGGCTTCCGCTTTCTCAAAAAAGTGTTCCGTACCGCCGATGACCATGCGGTTGGGGTGACGCTCCCAAATTTTTAAGATTCTGCGGTCAATATCAAACGCTTCTTCCAAATTTTCCGTCCGCACGTGGGTGGACTGGTAAAACGCCGGGTTGGACGGCGGAGACAGGTGAAGTACCGCGTCGTAGCGCGCCAGTTCCGCGTCCAGCGTGGTGCCCATATGTTTGAAAAACGCTTCTGCTCCGTCGGGCCAATAGACGGCCGCGTCCACTGTGCCGCGGTCACACACGATTAACTCAGCGTCGGACGATTTTTCCGCCAGGCTTTCCATCTGTTTCGTGGCAAAGAAAATAATGCGCTGGGCCGCTTCGATATGCGGGCGGCTGTTGTCTTTGCGCGGGAATCCGCCGCTGAAAATCAGCGTAGCGGCTTCGCGCACCAATTCCACTTGCGGGCCGAACGTTTCCTTTAAAACGGAAAGAGCCGTCGTCTTACCGCTGTTGGGGCCGCCGGTAAGAGCGATTTTTTTATGCTTCATGGGATTCCTCCGGCGCGGCCGGTTGGGCAGACTGTTTGGCCGCGTCCAATTCCTTTAAGTATAGCACTTTTAATTCTTCAAATTCTTTACGCCTGTCCTGAGGCACGTCGCGCACCGCGGAATTGCGGTTTTTCATCTTTAAAAAGTCTACAAATTTATTCTTTTCTTTAATGCGGAAATCCAAGTGCGGCCCGGTGGAAATACCCGTGCTGCCCACATAGCCCACCGTTTGACCCTGTTTTACTTTAGCCCCGGCCTTTACGCCCTTGCCGTAACTTTTTAAGTGGCCGTACATCGTGGTATAACCGTTGGCGTGTTTGATTTCCACAAAATTGCCGAATCCCCCTTTTTTACCCGCGAATTTGACGGTTCCGTCCGCCACCGCCTGTACGGGGGTTCCCGTGGGAGCGGCGTAATCAATACCCAGATGCGGGCGGCGGATTTTTAGAATAGGGTGCATGCGTCCGTATGAAAAGCGCGACGAAATGCGGTAATTGCGGAAACTGATGGGCGATTTTAAAAACATTTTTTTGCTCATTTTGCCCGTTTCATCGTAAAAATCGTCTTCAAAATAAAACGCGTACGTGGTGCCGTAGATACCTTTATAGCTGGCAGCCAGCAAATCCTGGCTGGTGATTTCGCCGGAAGCGGTATAATTTTCTTCCCACAGGGCCGTGTATTCGTCGCCGTTGCGGGTGTCGGTATTAAAATCGATGGTCCAGGAAAACGCGTCCGTAAAATCTAAAATAAGAGGAACCTGGAGTCCTTCTCCCAGCATAGAATTAAACAAAGAACCTTTAATTTTGCCCGCGGCGGTTTTAACGCGCGTTTTGATTTCCACGTCGCTCACGCCCGCCACCAAAGATCCTTCCACATTGGCTACGTAATAGCGTTTGAAGCCCTGCGTCAAAACGAGCAGCACAAATTGACCGTCTTCCACGGACACGGAGTAAACGTCGTTCTTTTGCAGTTTGCGCGTATCGGCCACCGTGGATAATTTGGACACGATTTGCGCCACGGTCTGGTTGGACAGCCCCGCTTCCTGCAACGCCACATACACCGGTTTGCGGCCGACGGTGTATTCCATCACCGGGATTTCGCGCGTACGCAGGTTTTCGCGTTCCAATTCGTTTTTATGACGGGTTACGTGGAGCGCAAACACGGTGGAAACCGCAATGACCGCCAACGTCAGCACGTAAAACAGCACATCATGATAGCGGCGGTAATTTTGGTTTAAAAAATTTAAAAGCGCGTTTTTCATGCACAAAAACCTTTTAGTTGTTCCAGCCGAAAGGTTGGCGGCGAATAAGAAGTGGGGCGGTTATTCACCGCCCCGGTAAGGTTTATTTTTGGTCTTTCAAATAAGAGCAAAGCGCGATGGCGTTGAGCTTTACTTTCGGGTCATCGGCACGGGAGGGCAAAATGACCGGGATTTTCGGGCCCACGAGCACCGCCGCGGCTTCCATATGGTCGCCGAAGAAAGCCAAGGCTTTGTAGAGCGGGTTCGCCGCGTCCAAATCCGGCAGCATCAAAATATCGGCGTCGCCGGCCACCGTTTTGCCTTTAATGCCTTTTTCGGCCGCTTTTTCGGCGGACAGGGAAATGTACAAATCGTACGGGCCTTCCACGGTACATCCGGTGATTTTGCCTTCGGCGTTCATTTGCGCGAGCGCGGCGGCGTCCACGGTGGAGGGGATTTTTTCATTCACTTTTTCAACCGGGCATACGCAGGCCACTTTCGGGTTTTCAAGGCCGAGTTTGTGCATGGTGTTGGCCGCATTCTGAATGATTTTGGCTTTCTGCTCCAAGGTCGGCGCGATGACGACGGCGGAATCGGTTACAGCAAACGGTTTTTTGTATTTGGGCGTACTGAACAAAACAAAGTGCGACAAAAGAGCTCCCTCCGGCACCAGGTGGGCTTCTTTGTTAAGAATCGCTTTCATGTAGTATTTGGTGTCAACAAGGCCTTTAATCAAAAAGTCACCTTTGCCGGCCAAAATTTGATCCACGGCCAGTTTGCACATGGTGGGGACGTCTTCGCAATCGATAAATTCGAATTTGCTTTCATCAAGCCCGGCGGCGGCCACCATTTCTTTGACGGCGGCGATAGGGCCGATTAAAATCCCGTGGGAAATAAGGCCGTTTTCATCGGCCATTTTAATGGCTTCCAGGGCTTCTTTGTTGTTGGCGCCCGGAACGACGACGCGGTTGGATTTGCCTTTAACCTGGTTAATCAAATCCGCAAAACTTGTGAATTTCATTTTTTTCTCCTTACTGCTGATAATAAAATAAATCTTATGCGTATTCCTGCACGATTTTCGGGTTCATGAGCGCGCGGCGCGCGGCGACGCGGAGCGCGTCTTTTTCTTCGCTTCCCGGGAATACGTACATCGGCGCAATCCAGCCCACGTAACGGCCGATTTCCTGCGGAATGTATTTACTGTACATCAGGCCGCCCGTAAGCGCGATAAAGTCCACCCGTCCCTCCAGCACCACGGCCATGGAGCCGATGTATTTGGCAATTTGGTAAATCATGGCGTCCTCGGCCAGTTTGGCTTCTTCCTGCGTGCAGGTGATGAGAGAGCCGGGGCGTTTTTCTCCGGTACGGATGAACTCTTCCAAATCTTTGACGTCGGACGTGCCCGTATAGGCGACAAGTCCGCCCTTGCCGCGCATTTTTAAACGCATATCGCGCAGCGTATACTTACCCGAAAAGCACATTTGCACGAGCCCCGCGCCCGGCGTACAGCCGCTTCTTTGCGGGGTCATGGGACCGTCACCCTCGTAGCCGTTGTTGACGTCCACCACCTTTCCTTTCCGATGCGCGCCGACGGTAATCCCGCCGCCGCCGTGGCAGACGATACAGTTTACTTCTTCATACGGTTTGCCCAATTTATCGGCAATCAAACGCGCCACGCGTTTTTGGCTGAGCGCGTGAAAAATGGAAATGCGGGGGTTTTCCGGCATGCCCGAATAGCGGGCCACAGGCTGGAGTTCGTCAATTACCACCGGGTTGGCGATAAAACTGGGGCACCCGGCGTATTGCGCGATTTCGCGCGCCAGAATCCCCCCCAAATTGCTGGGGTGAATTCCGCCGTAGCGGCCGGTTTCCAAATCCTGAATCATTTTATCGTTGACGGCGTAGACGCCGCCTTCCACGGAGCGGATAAATCCGCCGCGGCCGATAACCGCGTCAATTTCCTTGAGCGGCACTTTATGGTCCAGCAGGTAATCCAAAATCAGTTTGCGGCGCAGCGGCAACTGCTCGGTAACGTTTTTGCTTTCGTAGGGTTCCAAATCGGTAAGAGAATAGCGCACGGTGACTTCAAAAACGGGTTTTTCACCCCGGTAGTAGCCAATATCATCCGAGGTAGAACCCGGATTGATGACGAGAATGTTATAGTCCATGCGCATAACGGCCCCCTTTGCGTATTAGTTATATTTTAACAAAATATAAGCCCTTTGACTGGCAAATTACGGCAAAAGCGCGTTAATTTTTTCCGCCAGTTTTTTAAGGAAAAACAACTGGTCTTTGCCCAGCGGATGACGCGCGAGCGCATGACGCAGAAACGCTTTGCGTTGGGAAACCGTCAAATCCGCGCGCAAGGCTGTTTTTTCGCACAGCGTTTCGGCGGCGGCGATAAAAATTTCCTTCTGTGCGTCCGTTGGCGGTTCTTCTGCCGCGCCCGGCGTGCGGAGCGGCGCAAAATCCGCCCGGCGGGAAAGTTCGTAACACGTTAAAATCACCGCCTGCGCCAAATTGATGGAAGGCTGTTTGGCGGAAGTTGGGATATTTAAAATGGCGTCGCACCGGGCGATGTCCTCACCCGAAAGGCCGCTTTTTTCGTTCCCAAACACCAACGCGGTAAGCCCCGCCGGAGCAGTTTCCAAGCGTTCGTTCAAATGCGGAAGCGTAATGATTTCCTGTTCCGCGCGGCGGTTTTTAAGCGCGGTGGACGCCAAAGAAAAATGCGTATCGGCAAGAGCATCGTCTAGCGTTTCGAACTTGCGGGCGTTTTGCAAAATATCGCTTACGCCGACCGCGCTGACGGCTTCGCGCCAGACGGGAGCATACGGGTCCACCACGCGCAAGTCGGACAGCCCGAAATTGCCCATCGCCCGCGCGGCGGCCCCGATGTTGTTGGGGTCGCGCGGGCGGACGAGTACTACGCAAAAAGAGGTCATCTGGCGAGCGCCTCCCCGATGGATTCGGCAAACGTCGGGTGGGCGAAAATCACTTCTTGAAGCTGGGAAACCGTCATTTCGGCGGCCAGCGCCACGCTTAAAACATGCACCAGTTCGGACGCGCACGCGCCGACCAACGTCCCGCCCAAAACCAGGCCGGAGGAAGCGTCGCTGATAATTTCAAAAAATCCTTCCGTTTGGTCCTGTGCCACGGCACGGCCGTTGGCCATTAAAAACGCTTTATGCGTTTTAACGGCAATCCCCTTTGCTTGCGCGGCGGCTTTGGTGAGCCCGGCTGAAGCGATTTCCGGCGTAGTGTAAACGGCGCGCGGAACGGCGTTATTATCGTACTGCGCGGGAACGCCGCACAAATTGGCAGCGGCCACTTCGCCCTGGCGCGTGGCGGCGTGGGCCAGCTGGCAAAGACCGTTTACGTCGCCCGCGGCGTAAATATCGTTTTTAAGCTGTAAGGTTTGCGGATTCACGCTCACGCCTTTGCGCGTCCATTCCACGCCGATGTTTTCCATTTTAAGCGAGCTTAAATCCACACTGCGCCCGATGGCCGCGAGTACGGCTTCGGCCGTCAAAACCTGTCCGTCCGAAAGCGTAATTTTAAATAAACCGTCCGTCTTTTCAGCCGCGGCCGCGCTTTGGCCCAAACAAAATTTTACGCCACGTTTGGACAAGGCCTGAAAAAGCGCGCGTGACGCGCTTTCGTCTTCCAGCGGCAAAATGCGCGGTTGCATTTCCACTACGGAAACTTCCACGCCAAGCGCGCTTAACAAATCGGCAAATTCGCACCCGATGACCCCGCCGCCCACAATAATCATGCTTTTGGGCAGAGAAGGCATATCGAAAATAGTGGAATTGTCGTAAATTTGGCCTCTCAAAGCGTCAAACGGCGGCGGCAAAAACGCCTCCGACCCGGCGGCCAAAATTACGCCGTCGAACGGAAGTTCGCGTTCGCCTTCGGCGGTTTGCACGGAAAGCATATGCTCGTCCTTAAAAGAAGCGGTACCCTGCACCACTTCCACCCCCGCTTTTTTTAAGAGGAACCCAATACCCTGCGTCAGCTTGCGCGTGGCAGCCTGCGCGCGCGCTTGTATTTTCCGCCAGTCCGGCGCGCCGGAAAAGGCGGGGCTTTCTTCCATGCACAACGCGCTTACGCCGCGCGCGGTTTGAAAGCGGTGCGCCGCGTCCAAAAGCGATTTGGAAGGAATACACCCGCAATTCAGGCACACGCCGCCCAGTTTGTTTTTTTCGATTAAAGTAACTTTGGCCCCCAGCGCCGCGGCTTTTAACGCCGCCGGATATCCCGCCGGGCCTCCCCCGATTACTGCGATATTTTTCATGCGTCCCCCTTCGCCTTACGGCGTTTTGATTATACCTATTGTAGCATTAAAAACGGTATAATAAAAAAGTAGAATTGTACTATGTCAAACAAAAGAAACCCCTCTTACATCGGCCATCGTGAACGCATCCGGGAAAAATTCGCTTCGTCCGGGTTGGACTCGTTTCTGGACCATGAAGCCTTAGAGCTTCTGCTGACTTATTCCGTCGCACGGCGGGACACGAAACCCATCGCATGGGCGCTGTTAAAACGCTTCGGTTCTCTCTCCGCCGTACTGGACGCAACGCCCGAAGAACTGGAAAAAACGGAAGGCGTGGGCCGGGGTACGGCTATTTTCTTAAAATTAATCCGGGGAATTTTTAAAAAATACATGTTTGACGAAGTGAAAGAACGCGTCGCCATCCGTACGCCCCAAAACGTAATTGAGTATTGCCAGGCGTCTTTATCCGGCAAGAAAGAAGAATGTTTGGAAATTATTTACCTGTCCGTACGCAACACGATTATCAACACGGAAATTATTGCGTCCGGCCTCATTGACCGCGTAGCGGTTACGCCGCGCAAAATTGTGGAATGCGCGCTCCACGCCAAGGCGTCGGCGATTATTTTGGTTCACAATCATCCGTCCGGGGATGCGTCCCCGTCGCAGGACGACATTACGCTCACGCGTGAAGTCATCCGCGCGGCGGAACTCTTCGGCATATCGGTGCACGACCATATTATCGTAGGCAAAGGGTCGCACTACAGCTTAAAAGCCAACGGGAAAATATAATGAATTTACTAAAAGAAGTGCTTAAATACCAAGTCTATCCCGCCATGGGATGCACGGAACCCGTGTCCGTGGCCCTGTGCGCGGCGCACGCCGCCAAAGAACTGGCGGAGCCCGTCCAAAAAGCCGTTTTCAGGCTGGACGCGGGCACCTACAAAAACGGAATGGGCGTACGCATTCCCAATACAGACGGCGAAAAAGGCAACCTGCTGGCGGGCGCCATGGGCATTTTGATTGCCCGGCCGGAACTTAACATGGAAATTCTCTCCGCCGCCGACAAGACTGTTCTGCAGGAAGCCAAAAAGCTGGTGGAAAAGCACGCCCTTTGCATGAGCGTCGCCCCCAACGCGCACGGTTTTTATATCGAAGCGGAACTGACGGGTGTAAACGGGCACACCGCC
>CALYRQ010000027.1 GCA_945483375.1 uncultured Elusimicrobia bacterium | reverse complement strand
ACGTAGCCCTATTCCGCCGCGGCAACCGCACCCTGCAAAAAGGCAAAAACCTGCTGATAAAAGAACGCGACGCTCTGGCCGCGCGCGTGACCGAAATGCAGGAAGTACTTAAACGACTAAACCATAAAATCAAAGTATACGACGAAAAAATCGTCGCGTGCGAGAAAAAATTGTTAAAAGAGGATTAACATGAAAAAAGTTCTTATCATTTCCGCCAGTCCCCGCAAAGGCGGCAATTCGGATTTACTTTGCGACCAATTTTTAAAAGGTGCAAAAGAAGCCGGACATCAGGCAGAAAAAATTTCCCTGCCCGAACATAAAATTAATTATTGTTTAGGCTGCGGAGTGTGCAACAATACACACGTCTGCGTGCAGCAAGACGGAATGAAACCGTTACTGGATAAAATGGTGGAAGCAGACGTAATCGTCCTCGCCACGCCTGTCTATTTTTACTCGATGGACGGCCAGCTCAAAACGTTTATCGACCGCACCGTTCCGCGCTACACGGAAATTGCAAACAAAGATTTTTACTTTATTCTTTCCGCCGCGGACACCGAAAAGAAAAACATGGCCCGCACGCTGGAAGCCTTGCGCGGTTTTACCGAAGATTGCTTGGACGGCGCGCACGAAAAAGGCGTTATCTACGGCGTAGGCGCGTGGCAAAAAGGCGAAGTAAAAAACATGCCCGCCTATCAAGAAGCGTACGAAGCCGGAAAAAATTGTTAAGAGAAGTATGCACGCATATAAAGACTTAATATTAGACGAAGAACGCGCACTCTACGGCATTACGGACGCCGAAATCATAAACTGCGCGTTGAAGGACCGGCGGACGGAGAATCCGCCTTAAAAGAAACGCGCAGCGTCCGCGTCACGGATTCGCGCTTTTGCCTGCGCTACCCGCTGTGCTACGCGCAGGGACTGACGCTTAAAAACTGTGAAATGCAAGCCACCGACCTCGCATTTGAATACAGCGACGTTCATGCCGACGTACGCGGGCATATCGTCAGCATTAAAAATCCCGCAAGCGGAATTATCCGCGCGCAGAGCATCGGCCAAATTATACGGGACGAACACCAACGTTCCGGCGCCAACTGCGTCATCGAAACCGCCCCCGTGCGGGAACCCGTTTTACTTTAAAGGAGGTACTATGAAAAAAACAACAGGTATTCTGATGTCGGCCGCGCTGATGCTTTCCATGGCGGCCTGCGGCAACACCGCGGCCTCCGAAGGTCCGGCCGCTGCCGATTCGGCGCAAACCAAAACCGCCTCACCTAAAAAAATCCTGGTGGCGTATTACTCGTATTCCGGCAATACGCAGGCGGTGGCGCAGCAAATCGCCAAAGCTACGGGCGGAACGCTGTTCGAAATCACCACGGATCACCAATATCCCGAAACCTATAACGCCATGACGGCGCAGGCCAAAAAAGAAATCCAGTCCGGATTTAAACCGGAACTCACGTCCCAACCGGAAAACTGGGCGGATTACGACATGGTTTTCGTCGGTTCGCCCAACTGGTGGGGCACGTACGCTCCGGCGGTTTCCGCCTTTTTGGCCGCGTATGACTTTACGGGCAAAACAGTGGTCCCGTTCTTCACACACGGGGGCGGCGGTATGCAAAATTGCGAACGCGACATGAAAAAACAGCTCGCTGGCGCAACTTTCGGTGCCGCCATGACGTTCCCCGGCCGCTCTTCCGGCGCGAACGAAAAAACACTCGCCGCGTGGCTTACCCAACTGGGCGCGGCCAAATAGTATAATAAAGAAAATCTACCTCAGGAGGACGCTTTTATGCGCATGAAAAAAACGGCCCAAATTACCGTGGACGCGCTGATGAGCGTCCTCCTTTTGGTTATGTTCGCCCTGCCCTGGACGGGGGTAATGCGTCACGAACGGCTGGGCGTTATTTTATTCGTCTTATTTGCCGCGCATAATGCGATTCATTTCCGCTGGTACGCTTCCCTTTTTCGCGGGCCGTACAATACCTACCGTACGGTTTGGGCGGGGATTAATATCGGCCTCTTGGCGGCCATGCTGACCGTGGCGTTAAGCGGCGTGATGATTTCCCAACACGTATTTGGATTTTTGGAGATAAACGGCTCTCTTTTTTGGCGAAAAATCCACCTGTGCGCTTCGTACTGGGGGCTCATTTTAACGGGCATGCACGCGGGACTCCACCTGCCGCAACGTCCGCTGAGCGCGCCCGTAAAAACGCTGTTTTTACTCTTTGGCCTATACGGCCTGTACGCCTGCGGGGCTCTGCACTTGTGGAATAAACTTTTGTTTTTGGAAACGTTCTCCGCGCACGCCCCTTCCGCCGCCGTTTGCACCGTACAACACTTGGGCGCGGCGTGGCTTTTTGCGCTTCTTACATGCGTTTTTTGCCTAAAAATACGGGAAAATCGCGCACGATAGCAACCGATAATCTCCGTCCCGGGCGTTCCGTGCCCGGGTTATTTTTCCACTTGACTTGGAGCCAACTCCAGTATTTATAATAAAAGAAATACTATTCAACAGGGAGAAATCATATGAAAAGATGAATAAGCGTGATGGCGGCCGGCCTCATCGGTTCCGGGGCGCTGCACGCTTATAACTGGAAGCAAGCCGCCAATAATTTAACGTCCAAAGAACAAGCCTTTGCCGCGGCGGCCTCGACGGCGGCAGTGGGTAATTTGCCCAAACTGACCGTCGCGTTCAACCGCGCTTTGGACGAAGGGTGGACCGTAAACGAATTAAAAGAAATGGTCCTGCAATTATACGCCTACACGGGTTTTCCCCGTTGTTTGAATGCCTCCGCCTCGCTGAAACAAGTGATTAAAGCGCGCGCCGCGCAAGGCAAACAAGACGTACCGGGCCAAACGCCCGCACAAATCCCGGACGGAACCGACAAATACGAACTCGACCGCCAAAATCTGGCCCGTTTAATGGGCAAGGATATTCCCAATCGTCCGGCGGCTTTTATTCAAGATACGGATACATTCTTAAAAGAACATCTGTTTGCCGATATTTTCGCCCGCGGCGTACTGACGGATGAACAGCGGGAACTGGCGACCGTTTCTTTTTTAACGGCTCTCGGCCACGTGAACCCGCAGCTACGCGCTCATATGGGGTTGGCCTTAAATGTGGGCGTAACGCCCGCGCAAATTGAAGGGATTTGCGCCGTAGTCAAACAAGAACTGGGCCGCCGCGAAGCCGTCAACGGGCTGGCGGTATTAAAAGAGGTAACCGAAAAATGAAAAAACTGTTTCTGCTTACGCTTTGTGCCGCTTTATTAACGGCCTGCGCAGATGCGCCCGCCAAAAAAGATTCACCGCTGTTTGGCAAAGGGGAATTAAATCCTTACTGCGCTCATTTTACGGGCAATACGTATTTGGCCCCGTTAAACGGTTATGACGAACAGGTAAAACTTCCCGCCGCCAACGTTACGTTTGAGCCGTGCGCGCGTACGGACTGGCACAAACATACGGGCGGACAGGTGCTCCTGGTTACCAACGGCGAAGGGCGGCACCAAATCCGCGGCCAGAAAGTGGAAATTTTGCACCCCGGGGACGTAGTTTCCGTTCCGCCGGGCGTGGAACATTGGCACGGCGCCGCGCCGGACAGTTGGTTCAGCCACGTGGCGCTTACACCCAACGCACCGGACAATCAACCGATATGGCTGGAAAAAGTAACCGACGAAGAATATAAATAACCCAATATACCCCGGAGCGGTTTCGCCCCGGGGTATTCCGCAAGATATCCCCCCTAAAAACGCGGGGATTTTTACATTTATACTGAAACACAGCCCGCAGGAATTGTATAATTATAAAGTAAATTACTGATTAAAGAGGAAAAAATGTTCGCTAATTTCAACCCGTGGCACCATGTATCGCCCGGCGATAAAAAAACCTTGCCATACGTGGTAAACGGCATTATCGAAATTCCGAAAGGCACCCGCGCCAAATACGAGCTGGACAAAGCCAGCGGCCTTTTGCGCATGGACCGCGTTTTGTATTCGTCCGTTTATTATCCCGCCAACTACGGTTTTATCCCGCGCACGTACGGGGCCGACAAAGACCCCCTGGATATTCTGATTCTCTCCCAGGCCGAAGTAGTGCCGCTGTGCATTGTGCCCGCGCGCATCATCGGCGTTATGCGCATGCTCGACAACGGAGAGGCCGACGATAAAATCATCGCCGTGGCGCAGGGGGACCCGAACGTCAGCCACTATACCGACGTTTCCCAACTGCCCGACCACTTAATTTCCGAAACCATGAGTTTCTTTGAAGATTACAAAAAATTGGAAAACAAAACCGTGGTAGTGGAAAAAATCTTCGATAAGAAAACCGCCATTCAAATTTTGAAAGACGCGTTTATCGCCTACGAGGAAAAATTTGTTACGTACAGCAATTTTTCCAAACTGATGGACAAATAAACCGCTCAGCAAAATTTAAAAATTCCCCAGTGCTATGCCGGCCCGCAAGGCCCGCCGCTGGGGAATTTTTAGGTATAAAAAGCGCTTACCGGAATGATTGTTCTTGCGTCAACAGTGAAATCGCTTTATCTCTAACCGTAACAGGAACGTCTTGCGCATGCGCAATCAATTGCAAGGCCTCTATTTGGCGTTTTTCCTTAAAAATGCGGTTGGCGGTACAACAGCGATGCTGCTTTGATGCGTTCGTATAATCTTCCGTAATGATAGATAACATTTTTTTGGGGCTGCATCCTTTTTTAAAAAAATCATAGTAGCTGATAAAAAACCGCATTCCGGTTCGGCGCAACAAGGCAATCGTGGAAACATTCGGTTCGACGCGGGGCACGCCCGAGCGTCTAACAGGCAGGGACTCCCTTTTCTGCAGCAGGTCAAGGAATTGATAACTTCTTAAAAACAATTCAGCCGTGTCGGCGACTTCATTGGATACATCTTTTAAAGGTTGGATGATTTCCCGTTCGAAACGTTCATTCCCTATAAACGAAAAGCGATAAAAAAACCCGTTACTTTGCATAAAAACTATAATTTTTTGCAGTTTTTCGGTAATCTGCACCAACGTTTTAGGACATACTTTTGGCGTGGCAAAAATAATTTCACCTTCTTTTGTATTAAAATAAAAATAGAGAATCAGGGCTATTCTTAATAATTTTTTGCATACCCGCTCGGCAGAATCGTCATAATTTAAACCGGCTTCATGAAAAGCCACTTCAACCGCATAGAAAAAAGGTTTCCCCTCTGTAAAGCATACTCCCAAAGCGTCTATCTCCGCTTGGCAGAAAATTTGTTTAGCGGCAGATTGTTTAAAAACATGATTGAAATGTTTATTTATCTTTTCGACAAGAGAGTCAACTTCTTCACTGTGAAAGTCCTCCCATTTCGGAGATTTTTTCCAATTTAATTGAACAATCTTACAGCCTTTAATATGCCTAAGCCATGAGTAAACGGCAGATTCTGCGATGTCTATCTTCATATTTTGTCCTGTATCTAAATTGTTACTTGATTTAACCGGCCGCAGTGTACGTATATACCGACCTGCCCAATTTTACCTAAACGCGGCAATACACTTTACTATAGCAAAAACTTTTTATTTATGGAGAATAAAAGACATTGCTCCGGGCTTCGAATCTCGACGAGGCAAAGGCGGCCTGCAAGGTACGGCCCACAGGGTCAGTTTATGCGGAGCCACCTCTTTCTTGGGAAATAAAAAACCCCGCGTTTGCGAGGTTTTAAATTTCCACGGAGAGGGAGAGATTCGAACTCTCGATACGGTTTCCCGTATGCAGTCTTTCCAGGACTGTGCCTTAAACCGCTCGGCCACCTCTCCAAAAATCGGTGTGCGGCTTACTGATTACTTGTTTATTATAGCAAATTAAAACAACGGTGAAAACCACTTTTTTCGCGGCACGCGCGCTTAGCGGTTAAACCGCTTTATTTCCATCCCCAGTATGCGGCCGATAAGCATCAGCGGCAGCAAGATAAAAATACTGAAAGCGGCGACGAAAAGCGTCATAATAAACCCGAACGAAAGCACCAAAATTCCGCCGAACACTCCCCCCGTATCGCCTTTGGGGCGGGCGGAATCTTTCGGCTTTGCCGCTTCAAACACCGGGCGTCCGTTTTCGTCCAACACTTCGGCCTCCACAATTTCTTCCGTGGTTACGATATCTTGTTTGTTCATATTCTTATTATGACGGATAATTCTTCACCGGCAGATGCAAAAACTGATTATACCGCCCGCCGCCATAACGCGGACAGACAGTATTTGCTATAGTATATATATATTTTTTCAGCAGCACAAGGAGCCCCTATGCCCGTTCTGTTCCCTAAAAAACAAAAACTCGCTTTAAAAGAATTATCCGGCGCAAAAACCTATTTGGAACATATCCAATGCAATTTGAAACTCCCCGCCAAAGCCATCGTATGCCCGCTTTCCTCCATCACCAAGTTTGTACTCAGCCAAGGCAATTTTAAAAAATATAATTGCGAAGCCGATATCTACGTAGACGAAAAAAAAGGCATCTCCTACGTCACGGGCTTCGGCATCGGCGCGCCCGCCATGGGAATGGCGCTTGAGGTGCTCATCGCTCTCGGCGTAAAAGAACTTATTTTGATGGGGATTGCCGGGTCCCTCCAGCCGGAAGTGCTGGCGGGCGATATCGTCGTCTGCAACGGCGCGGCGGCGGACGAAGGGCTGTCTGCCCACTATACGGCGGATAAATTTCTGTTGCCGTCCGCGACGCTCACCAAACGGCTGGACACGGCTTTAACCAAAGCCGGCCTGGACCACCACACCGGCCCTACCTGGACGACCGACGCCATCTTTCGGGAAACCGCCGCCGAGGTCGCGTTCTACCAAAAGAAAAACATTTTAACCGTCGAGATGGAAGCCTCCGCATTCTTTGCCATTTGCGCGCAGAAAAAAGTAAAAGCGGCGGCCGCTTTCGCCATCAGCGACGAGTTATACCAACTCCAATGGGAGCCGCACTTCGGCGAAGGATTGATGTTCCAACACCTGCACGACATTTACCACGCGGCGGAAAAAGCCTTACTCAAATAAACGATATGCAAAAATGCACCCGCAAGGGTGCATTTTTTTGCTCCTTCAAAACGGATTTATAGGCCCCGCTGGGCCTAGCCGTACGGGAAAGAAGAAATGTAAAATATTATATATGAGAAAACTATTCTCCCTTTTGGCAAAAAGGCTCGAAATTCCCGCTGTCCGCGTAACGGCGTTACTGTCCGCCTGGTTCTTGCTGTTTTTAAACTGCAGTTTCTGGCGTTTTGTGTGGACGCATACCGAAGTTTCCGGTTTTGCGGACACACTGTTCATACTCTCCCTGCCGCTTGTGTTGTTTACGTTGATGTATTGGGCATTTAGCTTACTGCTTCTTCCGTATGCAGGCAAGCCGCTGATGATACTTTTGCTCGTCATTTCCGGTGCGACCAACTACCTGATGTTCCAATTCGGCACGTTTATCGACGCGGATATGATCCGCAACACGTTTGAAACGCACCCCGGCGAAGTGAAAGACCTCATCACCCCCCTGTCCGTATTATGGCTGACGCTGGGCGGTATTGTACCCGCCGTGTGGCTGGCGCGCGTAAAAATCGTTTTTAGACCTTTCTGGAAAGAAGTTACCGCCCGCCTGGCGCGTTGCGGCATACTTTTGCTGTGCGTACTCGTTTTAGCGCCGTTTGTGTACAAGGAATACGCCTCGTTCGGCCGCAACAACCGCGAAGTACGGCGTTTGGTAAATCCGCATAACTATGTGTACGCCACGGTCCGCTATTTTCAGATTGAACAACAGAAAAAACGTCCTTTCACCAAACTGGACGAACAAGCGGAACACATACCGTACCCGGACGAAGAAAAAACCGTATTTATCGTCGTACTGGGCGAAACGTCCCGTGCGATGAATTTTTCGTTAAACGGATATGAAAAAGAAACCAACCCGGAACTCAAAAAACACGATATCGTCAACTTTAGAAACGTCCAGTCCGCCGGCACGGCGACGGCGGTGTCGGTCCCGGCGATTTTCTCGTTCACGTCCCGTAAAGATTTCAGCCCTACCGACGCCAAATACACCGAAAACCTGCTGGACCTCCTAAAACAAACCGGGTATGAAATTCTGTGGAAAGAAAACGACAACGGCTGTAAAGGCGTCTGCCAGCGCGTACCTAACATGGAAATGGATTTGAAAGACAAACGCTTCTGCGACGGCACCTACTGCAAAGACGAAATCCTGCTCGACGGCCTGGAAGAATACCTTAAAAATATCAAAGGGCACACGTTTATCGTCCTGCACACCATCGGCAGCCACGGTCCGACGTACTACCGCCGCTACCCGGAAAAATTTAAGAAATTCACCCCCACCTGCGACACGGGA
The DNA here is from genome assembly GCA_945483375.1 of uncultured Elusimicrobia bacterium. Taxonomy (GTDB): domain Bacteria; phylum Elusimicrobiota; class Elusimicrobia; order Elusimicrobiales; family Elusimicrobiaceae; genus Avelusimicrobium. The sequence continues at coordinate 35 of CALYRQ010000027.1, read as the reverse complement.
GAAAGCCAAACCTGCACGCAGGAACAAATCCAAAA
>CALYRQ010000026.1 GCA_945483375.1 uncultured Elusimicrobia bacterium | reverse complement strand
CGTTTGTGAAAATTTACGATTTGTTTGCGCAGGGCAAAACGAAAGAAGCGTTTGCCGTGTTCGCCCAAGTATACCCGTTTATCAAAGTGTGCTATTTGGAAACGAACCCGACGTGCGTAAAATATCTGCTTGCCCAAATCGGTTTTGGCGGGGAAACGGTGCGCTTGCCGTTGGGGGAAATCTCGGCGCAGAACAAAGCCAAAATCGACGCGCTTTTATACGGCGCGGATAAAAATTTATTCATTCCGGGGGCCGCATTATGAAAACGGTCGGAATCATTGGCATTAACGGCATGGTGGGGCAGAATATGCTTGCCGAACTTAAAAAAATCAAAACGCCGTTTGAAATAAAAACATTCGGCCGTAACGATGAAATTACGCCCGTAGACATAGCCGTTTTGTGTACGGACAATCCCGTCAGCCGCGAGTTGGCCCCCAAAATCAAAAACCGCATAAAATTTGCGGTGGATATGTCCTCCGAATTCCGCATGACCGAAGGCGTCCCGCTCGTCATTCCGGAAATCAACGCACACGCGATTACCAAGGACACTCCCCTTATCGCAAGCCCCAACTGCACGACGACGGGGTTAGTGATGAGTTTGGCCCCTTTAAGACCCTTTTACCATTTTACAGAAGCGTTTTTTTGCTCGTATCAGGCCATCAGCGGCGGCGGCAAAAAACTGCTGGACGATTTCCATACGCCCGGCTCTTTGTATGAAAAAAATTGCGTGCCGCTCATCGGTTCCGTGTTGGACAACGGCCACACGAGCGAAGAATTAAAAGGCTTATACGAAACGCGCAAAATTATGGAGTTACCGGACATTAAGGTTTATTGCCACACGGTGCGCGTGGGGGTAGAAAATTCCCATTCCCTGGGCGTAACGCTCAAAGCCAAAGAAGAATTTGATTTGGAACAGGTAAAAAAATTGTGGCGTTCGTTCCCCAATTTAACGTATAGTGATAGTGTGGTAACGCCCAAAGAAGTTTCCGGCAAAGAAACCACTTTTATCTGCCGCCTGCGCAAAGACGTGGAAGACCCGAAAATCATCCACTATTTTGTTACGTTTGACAATTTACTCAAAGGCGCGGCAATGAACGGGCGGCAGATTGTAGAACTGCTGTTAGAGAAATACGTATGAACAAAGCCTTGATAAACGGTGCAGACGGCAAAATGGGCCGCGCGCTTATCCGGCTGATTAAAGAGCGGCCGGAGCTCGGTTTGCAGGCCGTAGCGCACGAAAGCGGCACTCCGTTCCCGGAGGATTTCGACGTGATTATCGACTTCTCCTCCCCCCAGGGCGCGCAGGAAGCCTTTGCCGCCGCAAAACACAAACATAAACCTTTTTTAACGGGTACCACCAATCTGCCGGAAACGTTTTTGTTCCAGCTCCAGCAGGAAGAAAAAATCCCGGCGTTTTTCGCGCCCAACGTCAGTTTAAGCGTCTACTTTTTTACGGAACTTGTGCGGCAGGCGGCCAAAATGTACGCGGGATATGATATCAAACTGCACGAAATTCATCATATCCATAAAAAAGACGCTCCCAGCGGCACCGCCAAAAAATTGGCGGACGCGGTCAATCTGCCGTATGACAAAGTAACGTACGAACGGATTGGCGAAACCGTGGGTACGCATATCGCCGCGTTTGATTCCCCTTTTGATGAAATAACTCTTGCGCATAAAGCCGTAAACCGCGATTTATTTGCGGCGTCGGCCCTGGAAATCACCGTATGGCTGATGAAACGCGCGGGTGGTTTTTACACCATGTCGGACTACGCAAAATTTAAACTAAAGGAAAAGAAAAAATGAAAATCCATTTTATCGGTATCGGCGGCGTGGGTATGAGCGCGCTCGCGCAGTTGCACGCTATGGGAGGCGACGAAGTAACCGGCTCCGACCGCTTAATCAGCAAAGGCTATACGGACATGGCCTTGTGGGATTATTTGAAGAAATTAAACATTCAACTCTTCCCGCAGGACGGCAGCGGCATCGATCACCATACCCAACTTGTCATTTTGTCTTCCGCCATTGAAGAAGACAACCCGGAGCTCGTTAAAGCCAAAGCGCTTGGGATTCCCACCATGCACCGTTCCGAGCTTCTCGCCAAACACGTGGCCGAGCACCGAACAATCGCCGTTTCCGGCACCAGCGGCAAGAGTACGACGACCGCTATGGTATACGATATTTTGGCGTTTGCGGGACTCCGCCCGTCCGTTATTACGGGCGCGGCTATTTTGTCTTTGCAGAAAGAACAGGGCGTGTTCGGCAACGTGTACAAAGGCGATTCGGACATTTTGGTGATTGAAGCCGACGAAAGCGACGGCTCTATCGTCAAATACCGCCCGTATTTGGGGCTGTGCCTCAACTTGCAAAAAGACCATAAAGAAATTAATGTTTTGCAAGGCTATTTTAAAGAATTTATTTCGCACTGCAAAATTGCCGTTATCAACGCGGAAGAAGAAAATTTACGCGTGATTGCGCCGCAGGCCAAGACCTTTGGTTTATCTTTGGGAGACGTTCACCCGCAGGAAATTAAGACGGACGGTTTCGGCTCCGATTTTTCTATTCAAGGTCAACCCTTCCGTTTACAAGTCCCCGGACTTCACAACGTGGCCAACGCCACCGCCGCCGTAGCCGCCGCATTGCAAATGGGTGTGGATTTGGAAACATGCGCCAAGGCGCTTAACAAATTCCAGGGCATCGCGCGCCGTTTTGCGAGCATAGGCAGTTACAATAAAATTGAAGTGGTGGACGATTTTGCGCATAACCCGCACAAACTGGGCGCGACCATCGCCGCCGCCCACTTGCGCGGCAAACGCGTATTGGCGTTTTATCAGCCGCATGCGTTTACGTCCATTAAACTGTTAACGCAGGAATTTGTGGACAGTTTCGCCAAACACATCGGCCCCGAAGACCATTTGTGGCTGACGGAAGTGTATTACCCGGGCGGAACGATTCCGCAAGGCGTTTCGTGCCGCTCCGTATACGAAGGTTTAAAAGCGCGCGGCGTCAATGTAACATACGACGACTGCCGTGAAAAATTGCTCGCTCAAATGGCCGCCGCCGCACAGCCCGGGGATATTTTACTGGTATTGGGCGCGCGCGACCCGACGCTGACGGACTTTGCCCGTAAACTGCTTCACTCCTTAAAAGAACCGAAGGAAAAATTCCCGTGTAAGGAATGTATGTTAGGCAACTGCTGTATGGCCTACAAGAAGTAATGGAAAATTGGTGTTATAACGACTGTACTTACCTTCTATAATTCGCAGAATGGGCAGAAAGTATTTTTCTGCCCGTTCTTGCTTATTAGGAGAAACAATTTTCCAAAAGCCTTTCTTACTTTTTGTGTCGACAAAAAGTAAGCAAAAAACTCGCCGCCCGGACTCCATAAAAAGCAGTTCTCCGCAGGAAATTTTATAACTCGCCTTTCTCAAACAATAAAATTTCTTATTCACGGTGAACGCTTTTTATAAACGGAGCAAAGGGCGGCATAACAACAAAGAGGCGAAGTTGTTTTAATTTGTACGGCCTCTATGTTTTTGCCGCAGGACGTCTTTTTTCTTTTCTAATAAAAATAACTTTATTGCTTACAAAATAGTGTGTGTGGTATACTGTACTTACCGGCAGGTAAAATATATGGCTAAAAACATTGAACCTGAAAAGACTGATAAAACCGAACGCGAAACGCGAATGCGCGAGGCCATTAAAAAAGCGGCTTTTGTATTGATGGCCGAGAAGGGCCTTGATAAAGTATCGATGCGCGAGATCGCGGAAAAAGTAAATGTAACCAAACCTGTTTTATATTATTACTTCAAAAATAAAGAAGATTTGTGCAACAGTATTATTGTGGAACACGCGGAATCTTTTTCCGCTTTGCTTTCTCAAGCCGGTAAAGAGGCCTTGGGGCCGGAAGATATCCTGCGCAAGAGTTTGCTTTCCCACTTGGATTTTTTTGCGCGCGATCCGATTCATTCCAAATTTGTGCTCCAAATGATTGCCTATACGTTGGATGCAAAAAAATTAAATCCGCCCAAAGATCACGAAAGCACGCACGAAAAACTGGCCTTGGCTTTACAGCGTGAAGAGAAACAAGGCCGTTTGCCCAAAGGTTCGGCCAAAGACGTGTTGGCGTTGGTGTCCGGCTTATCGTCCAGTATCATGTTGAACGCATATTTTGAACAACACGTTCTTAAATTGGTGGGCAAGGATAATGGCCCGCGCGTACGCTGTAGGTACGAAAAAGAAGATGCCGAACGGTTGGCAAAAATTATTCTGCTTGGGATAACAGAATACTATAAAAACACGAAATAGCACCCGGCGGGAAATTTTACAGTACACACGGAACGCAAAGATTTCGTTTTGCGTTCCGTATTTTTTTGCAAATTCTCCTATACATTCGCCGAAAATACTATAATAAAATATATGACTATCCAAGAATTTCAAACTTCCTGCGGTGCTATTGAGCAGGAATATAAAAATAAAATCGCGCAGGCCGATTCCCTTTCCGCCGTGGAAGAACTGCGCGTGGCCGCCCTCGGGCGCAAAGGGGCTTTGACCGAACTTTTAAAAGGCCTCAAAGATTTTTCTATTGAAGACAAAAAAACCGCCGGTCCGCTCGGTAATGCGTTAAAAGCGTCTTTGGCCGCCATGCTGGATGAAAAAACGGAATTTTTCGCCGCCAAACAAATTAACGATGAACTGAACAAAACTGAAATCGATTTAACTTTACCCGCTTATCCCGTAGCCAAAGGCCACCGCCACCCGCTTTCCGTGGCGCAGGACCGTATGACGGATATTTTGTCCCGCTTGGGGTTTGAATGGGCCGAAGGCCCGTGGGTGGAGGACGAAAAGCACAATTTTGATTTGCTTAACATTCCGCTCCATCACCCCGCTCGCGACGCACAGGATACTTTTTTTGTGGACGGCAAAATGCCGCTCGTACTCCGCACGCATACGTCTAACGTGCAGAGCCGGTATATGGAAAAGCACAAACCGCCGCTGCGCATTATGGCCCCCGGCCGCGTGTTCAGAAACGACAGTTTGGACGCCACCCACAGCCCCGTATTCCACCAAATTGAAGGCTTGTATGTGGACAAAAACGTCAGCTTGGCCGACCTCAAAAGCGATTTGACCGCCTTTATGAAAGGGCTCTTCGGCAACAAGGCCGAAATCCGTTTCCGCCCGTCGTTCTTCCCGTTTACGGAACCCAGCGTGGAAGTGGACGTCAAATGCGTATTCTGCCAAGGCGAAGGCTGTAACGTCTGCAAAGGTTCGGGTTGGATTGAAATGCTCGGCGCGGGCGTAGTTCACCCCAACGTACTGCGTAACTGTGGCATCGACCCCGAAGAATACAGCGGCTACGCGTTCGGTATGGGCGTGGAACGCTTGGCGATGATGATGCTTAACATCAAAGATATCCGCACATTCTACGAAAACGATTTGCGCGTACTCAAACAGTTTTAAGGATTTGCTTCATGAAGATACTTTACTCTTGGCTGAAAGATTTTATTGATTTGGACTTAACTCCCGAAGAACTCGTCAAAAAACTGACGGACCTCGGCATTGAAGTCGCTTCCGTGGAAACCACGGGCGCGGATTTTGAAGGCGTGAACGTGGCACAGATTATCAAAATTGAGGATCATCCCAATTCCGACCATCTGCACTTGGTTACCTTGGATTTGGGCGGCGCCAAAACACAGCGCGTAGTATGCGGCGCACCGAACGTGGCCGTCGGCCAGAAAGTGCCTTTGGCCCGTGTGGGTGCGCGGCTTGGTAAAAATGTATTAAAACCGGCAGTTATCCGCGGCGTGGAATCGGAAGGGATGATTTGTTCGTCGGACGAATTGGGCCTCACGCAGACCCGCGCCCGCGGCATTATGGTGTTGGACGAAAACTTGGAACTCGGCACGGACGTTTCTGCGCTATACGGCAAGCCGGATTCCTTGTTTGATTTGGAAATCACGTCCAACCGCCCCGATTTATTATCCCACTTGGGCGTGGCGCGCGAATTGGGCGCACTTTTAAACAAGCCCGTCAAACTGCCGGAAATCAAAGACATTAAAGGCGAAGGCAAAGCGCTTGAAGTGGAAATCAGAAACCCGCAGGGATGCCCGCGTTATATGGGGCGGATTATCCGCGGTGTAAAAAATACCGACTCGCCCGAATGGATGAAAACGCGTTTGGCCGCGATGGGCCTTAACCCCAAAAACGCGCTTGTCGACGTAACCAACTACGTGATGTTTGAACTCGGCAACCCCTTGCACGCGTTTGACTTGCGCGAAGTGGAAGGCGATAAAGTGGTTGTCCGCAACGCCGAAGAGGGCGAAAAATTTACGATTTTGGGCGGCCGCGACCTGGAACTTAATACGAACTGCTTGATGATTGCCGACGACAAGAAACCCACCGCTTTGGCGGGGATTATGGGCGGCCTCAACAGTGGGATTAAGGACGATACGCAGGATATTTTTATTGAAGCCGCGTATTTCAATCCGCCGACAGTCAACAAAACGGTCAAAAAGTTTGCCGTTTCGTCCGATTCTTCCCAACGGTTTGAACGCGGTACGGATATAGAAGGCGCGGCTCTTGCGATGCGCCGCGCGAGCGATTTGTTCACACAAATTTGCGGCGGAACCGCTTCGGAAATTAACGACGTCTATCCCGAAAAATTCGAAAACCCGACGGTAGAATTTACGCCCGCGCAAATTAACGCAATTCTGGGCGCGCAGATTCCGGAAGAAAGACTGAAAGAAATCTTCTCCCGCTTGGCGGCCGAATTTCACGCGGGCGGCGGAAAGTGGACGTTTAAAGCGCCGTCCCATCGCCGCGACTTAAACCACAAATGGGATTTGGCGGAAGAAGCCGCGCGCTTTGCGGGATATGATATGATTCCCGTATCCTCTACCAAAGCGAGCCTCGCGTTTGCCGAAAATCCGAAAGGCATTGATCTGGGTAAAAAATTCGCGCGCGAACTCATCGGATTTGGTTTTTGCGAATGCAAAAATATCGATTTCGTAGGCGAAAAAGAAATTAAAGCGTTTGGTTTTGACCCGAAATTCTGCATTAAGGTCAAAAACGCGCTCGCGCAAGGGTGGGATTATCTGCGCCCGACGTTGCTGCCGTCTCTTCTTAAAAATGTGGAAAGCAATTTCCGTTTCGGCAATACCAATTTGGCGCTGTTTGAAACCACCAAAACGTTCCAGTCTATTAAAGGCTTTCCTGTAGAAGGGTATGGTGTTGCCGGCGTGCTGACGGGAACCTTGGAGCAGGAAAAATTTTTTGGCGCGAAAGAACGCCCCGTGGATTTTTATCTGCTTAAGGGTATTGTATCTACACTCTTAGCCGATGTGGAGGGCGTAACGCTTGTTCCGTCTAAAAACGTACCCGGTTACATGCACCCCAAAATTTGCATGGATATTGTGTTGGGCGGCAAAACGATTGGTCTTTTCGGCAAACTCCACCCGCTGACGCTGAAAGCGTTTGGCATAAAAACGCAGGAAGTATGGGCATTTGAATTTGCCACCAAGCTGATTGAAAAAGCGTACTCGGCGCAGGATTTTAAACCGGCCAAGGATTTGCCGGTGTTCCCGCCGTCTTTGCGCGATTTGTCCGTTGTGGTGGATAAGTCTGTGACGTATGCGCAAATTGCGTCCGCTTTGGATAAAACGCCGCTTGATGTCAATTTTTCGTATAAGCTGATTGACTTGTATCAGGGCGAACACTTGCCCGAAGGCAAAAAGAGCGTTACGTTCTCGCTGGCATTTTCGCACCCGGAACATACGCTTAAAGATAAAGAAATTGACGAAGCATTTAACCGCATCGTCGAACAGCTGCGCACGCAAACGGGCGCGGAATTAAGATAATATGCAAGAAAAACTCAAACAGTTGGAACTGCTCATTTCCAGAATGGTTACCCGCCAGAAAGAACTCCAGGGCGAAAACGCCGCGCTGAAAGCGCGCGTGCGCGTACTGGAGAACGGTGCGGAAAAATGGAAAGAAACGGAAGCCGAAGTCCGCGCGCTTAAAGAATGGAAAAAGAACGTGCAGACGGTGCTAAAACGCTTGGCGGGCAAGTTGGAAAAAGAAATCGCCAAAGCGCAAGAGGAAGAGAAGAAAATCGTCTGACGTTTGGGTTTTTGATTGAAGTTTTTACCGCCCCGGAAGTTTTTTCCCCGGGGCGGTTTTTTGTTGTCGCAAAAAGTAGAGCATAACGGTGCGGCATGTCTAGAACAATGTGGCCTGGCTGGTCAGAAGGGTGCGGGTAAGTTGCCTGCCCCCGGCAAGGGGGTTGTATTGTTTTTTTTTTTGATAACATGGGGTTATCCTGTAGTGTTTCTGTACGGGAGCTCCCGTTTATGATTTCCTTTATCAAAATAGGTAGATCCTGAGCAGAAACCTCTCAGGATGACTTTTTGAATGGGGGATAATGAAATGAAAGGTTTTACGCTTTGTCGTCACCCTGAAACCCTGCGGGCCGCCGTTTCAGGGTCCAGTAAAACAGGTTTTACTTTAATCGAATGATTGGTTGTTGTACTTATTATTGGTATTTTGTCGTCTGTGGCACTTCCGCA
>CALYRQ010000025.1 GCA_945483375.1 uncultured Elusimicrobia bacterium | reverse complement strand
ATTGAATCGGCATGCGCGCGGGGCGGCCCAAAATTTGGAACAGGGGGAAAAGTCTTGCGCCGGGCAACGTGGCAAGAATGGTGCTGGCGGCAAGCGATTTTTCGCGCCCGAAGGCTTTTAGGGATTCTTCCTCGTCATGATTGGACGTAAAGCGGATGGAACGCATTTGATACAAGTGTTCCGCTCCCAAGTGGCCTTTGATGTTTTCCGGCGTGGAAAAGCGAAGGCGGTCGTAGAGCACTTTATCGTACGTATAGTCGAAACCCATTTCCTGAATTTCCCATTCAAGTCCCCAATACACTTCGGCGATAAACACAAATTCGGGATATTTTTCGCGCACGGCGTTTAACGCCTGGTGCCAAAATTCTTCTTTGGGCAGTTCCCCGCCGATAAATTCCCACCATGTATCGCGGTGTACTTTATTAAGCGAAAGCATCGCCATATCGCAACGTATGCCGTCGCACATGCTGGCTACGCGGCAAAGGTTATCCAGCATAAATTCGCGCGTTTTGGGATTAAAATAGTTCAGCTGGGCGCTGTCGGTCCACGGAGCGAAATACGGGTCGCGCCCGTGGGCGATATATACGCCGTCCGGGTTTTTAAAAAACCAGTCTTTGTGCGCATGCGGCTCGGTCTTGCCCGTGTTAATAAACAAATCCGGGTTGGCTGTAACAGCCGGGCAGTCGATAGCCGTATGGTTGCCCACAAAATCGAGCAGTAAAATTATCCCCTTGGCGTGAAGTCTTTCGCGCAGTTTGGCGAGGGCTTCATTCCCCCCCAGCGCTTCGTCCACTTCGTATTCGTAGACGGCATACGGAGAAGCCGTAATGTCGTTGACGTTAAAATCCGGCTCGATATTACGGATGGCGTCTTTAATTTCGTCCATGCCGCGCGCAATTTCCCGCGCGGCCGGGCTTTGTTTCCACACGCCCATCAGCCAAACGGCGTCAAACCCCATGGCTTTGGCGTCGTCCAGGAACTCTTCCGGAACGTCGGCCAAGTTAAAAGCACGCCCGTGCTTCGCTTCCAGACGGTTAAGCCAGGAACGCGTATTTACTTCTAAAATGTGCGGATTTGTCCTCATATAAAATTCCCCTATTATTTTTATAGCACTTTCTGACGGTGCTTGCAAACATTTTTTTACCGTACGGTAAAATATAAAAAACGCCGGAGGAATTTTGTTCCTCCGGCGTATGAAACTTCAAACTAAGTTATTTGGTTTCGGGTTCCGCGGCTTCGTTTTCTTCCTCGTCTTTTACGACGGGAGCGATACGGGCGATGCGGTCGCCTTCTTCCATTTTGGCCAACGTAACGCCCTGGGCGTTGCGGCTGACGGAGCGGATGTCGGCGCAGCGGACGCGGATAGTCATACCCTTTTCGGTTACGATCATGAGGTCTTTGCTTTCGTCGACGAGCTTAATGCCCACCACCGAGCCGTTGCGCGCACTCGTTTTAATGGTGATGACGCCCATGCCGCCGCGGTTCTGGCGTTTGTATTCGCTGAATTCGGTGCGCTTGCCAAAGCCGTTTTCGCAGACGGACAACACGTCGGGCTGGGGTTCGTCGTTCGGCGCATGTTCCATACCCACGACCACGTCCCCTTCGCCTAGGTTAATGGCGCGGACGCCCTTGGCCGGGCGACCCATACAGCGGACTTGGTTTTCGTCGAAGCGAATGGATTTGCCGTGCTTGGTGGCGACGATAATGTCGGACTTGCCGTGTGTCGTCTGTACGCCCACCAGTACGTCCCCTTCTTCCAACCCGATCGCAATAATGCCCGATCGGCGGATATTGGCAAATTCGCCCAGTTCCACGCGCTTAATGCTGCCATAGCGGGTGCACATCGTCAGATAGGTATTTTCGCAGTTTTTGGGGTCAAAATCCTCAATCGCCACGGCGGAGGTTACTTTTTCTTCGCCGGTCAGCTGCAAGAGGTTCACAATCGCTTTACCCTTGGACATACGGTTGCCTTCGGGGATTTCAAACGCTCGCAAGGCAAACACGCGGCCGCGGTTGGTAAACATCAAAATCGTGGAGTGCGAAGACGTAATAAAGAGATGTTCCATAAAATCTTCTTCCTTCGTCTTGCTTCCAATAATGCCTTTTCCGCCGCGGTTCTGGCTCTTGTAAGTAGAGAGTGGAATGCGTTTGGCGTAACCGTCGTTGGAAATAGTGATGACGACGTCTTCTTTTTCGATTAAATCTTCCATCGAAAAGTCCGTCATATCCGGGCCGATTTGCGTGCGGCGTTCGTCGCCATACGTTTTTTTGAGTTCGGTCAGTTCTTCCACAATGATGTCTAAAATTTTCTGCGGGCTGCCCAAAATTCCCTGTAATTCTTCAATAAGTTTTAACAGGTCTTTGCGTTCGTTTTCAATCGCCAAAGCGGACAGCTGGGTCAGTTGGTGTAAGCGCATATCCAAAATGGCCTGCGCCTGAACTTCGGATAAGGTAAAGCGCGTCATTAACGTGAATTTCGCTTCGGTCGGGTCTTTGGCGTTGCGGATAATGGCAACAACTTCGTCCATATTCGCAATCGCAATTAACAACCCGTTCAAAACGTGTTCGCGCTTCATCGCTTTGTTCAAATCAAATTTCGTGCGGTTGGTGATTACTTCTTGGCGGTGTTTTACATACGCCTTCATCACTTCTTTGAGCGACAGCACGCGCGGGCGGCCGTCCACAATCGCCAGCATATTCACCGGGAAGGTGGTCTGCAGCTGGGTGTGTTTGTAAAGGTGGTTGAGTACCACTTGGGCGTTGCCGTCGCGTTTTACTTCAATCACAAGGCGCATACCGCGTCTGTCCGACTCGTCGCGGATGTCGGAAATATCGGTAATCTTTTTATCGCGCACCAAACCGACAATCGTTTCAATCAACGCGGTTTTGTTAACCTGATACGGAATTTCGGTAACGATAATGGCTTCGCGTCCGTTTTTGCGTTCTTCAATTTCCGTAGCAGCCTGTACGCGCACGCTGCCGTGGCCCGTTTCGAAGTATTCGTAAATGCCTTTGGTGCCGCGGATAATAGCCCCCGTCGGGAAATCCGGCCCTTTGATAATTTTCATCATCTCTTTGGTTGTGACATCGGGGTTTTTGATGTATTCAATAATACCGTCGCACACTTCGCCCAGGTTGTGGGTGGGAATGTTGGTGGCCATACCTACGGCGATACCGGAGGAACCGTTGACGAGAAGCGCCGGCAGTTTAGCCGGCAAAACAGAGGGTTCCATTAAAGAACCGTCGTAGTTGGGAATCATTTTGACGGTGTCTTTATCCAAGTCCGCCAGCATTTCTTCGGAAATGCGCTGGAGGCGGCATTCGGTGTAACGCATAGCGGCGGCGGAATCGCCGTCGATGGAACCGAAGTTGCCCTGGCCGTCTACCAAGGTTTTGCGGATGGAAAAATCCTGCGCCAAGCGTACGAGGGTATCGTAGACGGCAATGTCGCCGTGCGGGTGGTATTTACCGAGCACGTCACCTACCACACGGGCGGATTTTTTGTAGGGTTTGTTGTATTTCAAACCCATTTCGTTCATGGAATACAACACGCGGCGGTGTACGGGTTTTAAACCGTCGCGCACGTCCGGCAGGGCGCGGCCTACGATAACGCTCATTGCGTAATCGATGTAATACGAACGCATTTCGCCCGCAATATCGCGCTGTTGGATGTTGCCGAACAAGTCCACATTTTGGGACTGCGGCTGATTCAAATTTTCTTCGCTCATGCTAAAAATCTCCTGTTACGGATAAATCGTCTTGCGCCAGAACGTGTGTTAAGTACGCCCCGGCGCACGGGGTTAAATGTCCAAGTTCTTTACTTCCAGGGCGTGGGACTGAATAAAGTCGCGGCGCGGCTCCACACGGTCGCCCATCAGCATGGTAAACGCCTGTTCCGTATCGGCGGCGTCATTAATTTTTACCTGGATTAACTTGCGTTTGGCCGGGTCCATGGTGGTTTCCCACAGCTGTTCGGGGTTCATTTCACCAAGACCTTTGTAGCGCTGAATCGTCGCGCCGGCGGACGCGGCTTCTTTCACCGCGTGCAGCAGTTCCGCCAAGCTGTAGACGAGCACGTCCGTCTTGCCGTTGTTTACTTTAAACAAGGGGTTCACGCGTTCTTTTTCGTTGGTAATAACCGGGTACTGCCCAAACGTAAATCCGAACGCTTCCATTTTCTTTTCGTCGGCCAAGAGCTTGCCAAACTCAAAGAGGCTTTGGTGTTCCGGCACCAGCGAATCGGCGGAGATATCGTTTACGTCCACGCCGTCTGCGGCCAGTTCTTCGCGTTTTTCCTGAACATACTGTTCTTCGTATGAGCGGTATTCGGGTTCCGTATAGAAATAGCGGAAACCCCCGCTTTTAAGCGGAATACGGTATACAGGCATGCGCCCTTCGGCGAGAAACGCCATAAAATCGGAAAGCGTAATATTTTTGACTTCCAGTTTGGCGAGTACGTCTTCCACATCGCGCAGAACTTTTAAAAGGTCGCGTAAAGAGTCGTGCGTTAAATCTTCGTTCTTTTTCATATCCGTAACGGTGACAGTGGCAAGACCTTCTTTCATCAGCCACTGCTGCATCTGGTCTTCCGTCTGCAGATATTGTTCCACTTTGCCTTTTTTCACTTTATAGAGCGGCGGCTGCGCCAAATAGACGTGGCCTTGTTCAATAAGCGGCTTTAATTGGCGGTAGAAGAACGTTAACAGAAGCGTGGAAATGTGCTGACCGTCGACGTCGGCATCGGCCATCAGAATAATTTTGTTGTAGCGGAGTTTGGTGATATCAAAACCGCCTTCCCCTTCGCCTACGCCCGTACCGACGGCGGCGATTAAGTCGCGCACTGTGTCGCTGGACAGAATTTTAACGAGCGGGGCTTTTTCCACGTTCAAAATTTTACCGCGAAGCGGCAAAATAGCCTGGAACACGCGGTCGCGGCCCTGTTTGGCCGAACCGCCTGCGGAGTCCCCTTCTACGAGGAAGAGTTCGCATTTTTCCGATTCGCGTTCTTGGCAGTCCGCTAATTTACCGGGGAGCCCCCCGCTTTCGAGCGCACCTTTGCGGCGGGTTAAATCGCGCGCTTTGCGGGCGGCTTCGCGAGCTACGGCCGCGCCCACGCATTTTTCGCAAATGGCTTTGGCGGTTTTGGGGTTTTCTTCAAAAAAAGTAGACAAAGTTTCACCCACTACGGAGCGTACGATGCCTTCCACTTCCGAGTTACCGAGCTTCGTTTTCGTCTGCCCTTCAAACTGCGGGTGCGGAATTTTGACGGACAACACAGCCGTCAAACCTTCTTTAATATCGTCACCGCCGACGGAAATATCTTTATGTTTGGAAAGGTTGTTGTTTTTAATGTATTCGTTAATAATACGCGTCAGCGCGCTTCTAAAACCGCTTAAATGCGTACCGCCTTCCACGGTGTGAATGTTGTTCACAAAGGAGAAGGTGTTTTCGGAATAACTTTCGTTGTATTGAATGGCGAACGAAATGTAATTATCCCCCACTTCTTTGGTGAGATAAATCGGTTCTGGGTTGATAACGGTTTTGTTGGTATTTAAATACTTGGCGAATTGGGCGATACCGCCTTCAAAATGGAAGGTAACGGTTTGGTCGTTTTCTTTGCGTTCGTCTGTATAGATAATTTTGACGCCCGCATTCAAAAACGCGAGTTCGCGCAAGCGGTTTCCGATGGTTTCGTACGAAAACGCCACGTCGCCGAAAATTTCTTTATCAGCGTGGAAGGTTACTTTCGTGCCGTGTTCGTTCGTGTCGCCGATGACGGTCACTTTGTCTTCCGGCTTACCGCGGTGATAACGCTGGAAGTGAACTTTGCCGTCGCGGCGGACTTCCACTTCCATGGTTTCGGAAAGCGCGTTCACGCAGGACACACCCACACCGTGCAAACCGCCGGACACTTTATAGGCGCCGCTGTCGAACTTACCGCCCGCGTGGAGTACGGTCATAACGACTTCCAGGGCCGATTTATTGCGCAGTTTGGCGTCTTTGGCGTTCTTCATTAGGTCAACCGGGATACCGCGTCCGTCGTCCTGAATGGAACAAGTCATATCGTCTTTAATGGTAACGGTAATGGTGGTGGCGCCGCCGGCTAAAATTTCGTCGACGGAGTTATCCACCACTTCGTACACTAGGTGGTGCAAACCGGGCAAGCCCGTCGAGCCGATATACATGGCCGGGCGTTTGCGCACCGCTTCCAAACCTTCTAAAACGGTAATTTTTGAAGAATCATAATTCTTCTCTTTCTGTTCGTCAGTCATGAAAACTCCTTGAGTCAGAATACTACAATCTATTGGATTTCTATTTTTTGAATCCAGGGTTCGTCAAAATGCTTGTTCAGCTCCGCTATCAGCTGCCGCCGCCGCGCAATCAGTTCGTTTTTCGCTACGGAAATTTTAACCTGCACGTACAGCGTACCGCCTTGCACGGCTTTCAACACCCAAAATTTCGCTTTGTTTCCCACAAGCTGCGTCCAAATATGGTCCAGAATCATCAAGCGGTTCAAACGGCGGTTCAGCACGTTGTAGTTTTTATCCAACTCCGCGCTGGAACGCCACTGTTTTTTGGGGTTTTGGCCAAATTTCATTACGCTCTAACCGGCATGATGACGTATTTAAACGTCGTGTCGCCCACAGGTTCCACCAGCACAGGCTGGGAAGCATTTACAAACGAAAACGACACTTTATCCGTACCGATGTTTTTAAGTACGTCGATAATATACTGCGGGTTGAAAGCGGCGTCAAACGCTTCCTGGGTATATTCCACGGGCAGTTCGTCGGTAAATTCCATGTTTTGGGAATTGGACGAAACGGTCAGCGCGTTGTTTTCCAGTTTATATTTCACTACGCTTCCAAATTCGCCGGAACACAAAGCGGAACGGCGGGTGGAAGCCAGCAAATCTTTGGAAAACACTTCAAAACCGATGTTTTTCTTGGTGGGAATAACCTGGTTGTAATTGGGGAAGTTCCCTTCAATCAGGCGCGAAATAAACGTGGTTTCGTTCATCACAAAGCTGACCTGGTTGGAGGAAACGCTCACTTCGATTTTGCTGTCCTTGGCCGGTTTGGCGATGCCGATATAGCGGCAGACTTCGTTCAAAATCTTGGTGGGGATAATAATTTTAAATTCTTTGGAACCGGGCAACGCTTCGTGCGTGGCGACGGCCAGGCGGCCGCCGTCCGTGGCGACGATTTCAAACTTTTCGGTCGTATTGTTCCATAACAGACCGTTTAAAATATAGCGGGTTTCCTGCGTAGAGGCGGAAAACGCCGTTTTTTCAATCATTTTTTGCAGTTCAATCGGGTCCAGCGCCACGCTGTTTTCGCGTTCCACTTCGGGAATAGCGGGATATTCGGACTTTGGCGTTCCGATTACCCAAAATTTACTTTTGCCGGATTTAATATGAAATTTGTTGTTTTCGTCCGAATACAGATTGATTTCTTTATCATCGGGGAGGTTTTTAATGATGTCGGAAAACTCTTTCATTGGAACGGTAAGGCTGCCTTCTTCTTCCACTTCGGCGTTTACAAAGTGGACGGTGGCCATTTCCATATCGGTGCGCACGAGTTTGATTTTACCGCTCTGCGCCTCAATTAAAAAGTTATGCAGGATAGGCAACGTAGTGCGGGAGGAAACGCCCGCAGATACGATTTGGATGCCTTCCAAAAGAGTAGCTTTAGTAATATTTATTTTCATATTTTTATATCTCTGTTATTATATCCTGTTTATTGTGTGGATAATGTTACTTTCCCTATACAATCCGGCGGGCGGGAATGTGCACAACCCGGTTTTTTTATCCACACGCTGCACTGCTGAAAATTTTATCCCCACGTATTCCGTTTTTACGGCGGAGTTATCCACCGGTTGTTTACTTGTTATCCACAGCTTTAATATCCATAATCAGCTGGTTGATTTCGGCGGAAAAGAACGGGTCCGCTTCCACTTTTTCTTTTACTACGTCGCGCGCGTGCACGACGGTGCTGTGGTCGCGGTTGAATTCCCGGCCGATTTCCGGCAGGGACAAGTCCGTCAGTTCCGTGGTTAAATACATGGCTATTTGGCGAGGCCAGGCGATAGACTGCGTTTTGCGTTTGGAATTAAAATCTTCCATTTTAATACTAAAACGCTTGCCGACCACTTTTTTAATCGTATTGACGTTAATAGATAAATCGTTTCCGGAAACCAAAATATCGGCCAGTAATTCTTTGGCGATGGATATGGTGGGCGTTATACCCTGCATGCGGCAATAGGCCACCAGGCGCAAGAGAGATCCTTCCAGCTCGCGGATGTTGGTTTGTACGCCTTCGGCAATAAAAGCAAGCACGTCGTCGCCGATATCTACGTTAATGGAATTGCGTTTTTGGCGCAGAATGGCGATGCGGGTTTCCAAATTTGGTTTTTTGATTTCCGTCGGCAGGCCGGAGAGCAGGCGGGAAGATAAACGTTCTTCCAGTTCCAGTTGCTGAGGGGTTCTGTCCGATGAAAAGACGATTTGTTTGTTTTTATCAAATAAAGCGTTGAAGGTGTGGAAAAACTCCTCCTCGCTGGCGGCTTTTCCTACAATAAATTGAATAT
>CALYRQ010000024.1 GCA_945483375.1 uncultured Elusimicrobia bacterium | reverse complement strand
CTAACATCATCTTAGCCCAAAACTGACCAAAGTGGGTGATAAGTCCGCAGAAGATTGGCGGCGTCGCTTTTTGTACGGCGT
Organism: uncultured Elusimicrobia bacterium; assembly: GCA_945483375.1. Lineage (GTDB taxonomy): Bacteria > Elusimicrobiota > Elusimicrobia > Elusimicrobiales > Elusimicrobiaceae > Avelusimicrobium. Next base: position 8,519 of record CALYRQ010000024.1, on the reverse strand, counting down.
GACTCCAAATTTATGGCGGCGGCTATTTTATGCGCCGCGGCGCTGACGTTTACGGCGGCGTGCGCGCTGATTTTCACCCGCATCGCCGGGGAACAGGCGGGATTTATGACCCCTTGGGCGTTTGTACTGCTCGTTATCCCGTTTGGGGTGTTTTTAGCCCAGACCGTTTTCCGCGGCGCGTTTGCCCGACGGATTAATTATTCCATGGCGCGGTTAAAAGTACAGCAGGCCTCTTTGCGCGTACTTTTCACGCGCTGGCTGCCGCTTACGCTTTATACGGCCGCGCTTATTCTGATGACCGTCGCCCTCGCGCGGCCCGTCCGCATCGACCGCACGGTTCTCCCTCCCTCCGAAGGTATCGACATTATTTTGCTGATGGACGTTTCCGCCTCCATGCAAAAACAGGACTTTTACCCCAGCCGCTTTGTGGCCGCCCAGCAAACGGCGGCGCGTTTTATCTCTAAACGCGTCAGCGACCGTATCGGCGTGGTGGCGTTTGCCAAAGCGGCCATGCTCCAGGCCCCGCTGACGCTGGACCACGACGCCCTGCAGGAATACATTTCCTCTTTATATCTGGGCATTGTAGACCCGAACTATACCGCCATCGGCGACGCGCTCGGGGTGGCCGCCAACCATTTAAAAGACAGCAAGGCCAAAAGTAAAGTAATCATCCTGCTGACGGACGGAGACTCCAACGCCGGCGCCATTGAACCTTTGATGGCCGCCAAAGCCGCGGCGGCGTACGGAATCCGCGTCTATACCGTCGGTACCGCAAGCGCACCCGGAAGCAACCCCTATTCCAACCAGGCCGACGAAATCAACGAAGGGCTGATGATGGAAATTGCGGAACTGACGGGTGGAAAATACTACCGCGCCAACAACGAAAGCGAACTGACCAAAATTTACGATACCATCAACGAACTGGAAAAAACGGAATTTTCCCCCAGTTCCACCGTCAGCCGGACGGATTATTTCCAGCCAGTTTTATTGCTTGCGCTGTTATGCGCCGCCCTGGGGCTTGCGCTTGAAAAATTAATTTTAATAAAGGTGCCTTAATATGGAACTCTTTGCACGTCCCGTTTATTTGCTCTGCTTTTTACCCGCCGCGGCGCTGACCGCACTTGTGTTTTGGGCGGGCCGGAAATTAAAAGAGCGGGCCGTTAACGCCCTGTTCGGCCGCGCGGCTTACGCCAAATTAACGGCGCACCTGCGCCCGGTGAGCGCATGGCGTACGGCCCTGTTCTTTTTAGCGGAGTTCTTTTTATTCGCCGCGCTGGCGGGCCCCCAGTGGGGCACGGAAATTATCGAAGCGCAGGGCGCGTTCGCCCAAACCGTCATCGCCGTGGACGTATCGGCCTCCATGCGCGCGCGGGACCTGCGCCCCGACCGCCTGGATAACGCCAAAAACATGCTCCGCATGCTGGTAAACAATTTAAAAGAAGAACGCGTCGGGATTATTGCATTTACGTCGCAGGCGTTTATCCAATGCCCGATTACGACCGATGACGACGCCCTGCAATACTTTATTTCCGCCCTGCGGCCGGACATGCTACCCGTAAACGGCACCTCGCTGGCCGCGCCGGTGTCGCTCGCGGCAAAAATGCTGGCCAAATATCCCGGCCAAAAAGCCCTTATTTTACTGACGGACGGAGAAGACCATTCGCCCAAAGACCTGGAAACCGCCCAGCAAACCGCCGCCAAATACGGCGTACGGGTGATTGCCATCGGTATCGGCACCAAAGAGGGCACCCTTATCCCCGCCCGGACGGACGCGGCGGGCAACGTATCCGAATATAAAAAGGACAAACAAGGCAATACCGTCGTTTCCAAGCTGGACGAAAAACCCCTGGTTGAATTGGCCCAGGCCACCGGCGGCGTATACATTTCCTACACTTCGCCCGCCCAGGTGGCGGCGCGGGTGGAAGAATCCCTGCGCGGACTGGACAAAACGCTCTCCAGCGCAGTAAAACGCGCCGCCTATAAAAACCGCTACCAAATCCCGCTTGTACTCGCCATGCTGTGCCTGGCGGCGTATTTGCTGTGGCCGCGCGGACGCAAACCGCAGGCCGGGGAAAAAAACGCATAAAAAAGGTAAAATAGAATTATGAGAACGCCGCTTTTACTTTTACTGCTTTTCACCGCCGCACCCGCATTTGCCGGGGTGCAGGCCGGACTGCGCGAAGGCGGCAAACTTTTTGAAGAAAAAAAATACGGCCAGGCCCTGGCCGCTTACAACCAAATTCTGCGCGATAAGCCGCAAGACGAAGCCGCCTCTTTCGGGGCGGGTGCGGCATCCTATTATTTAAAAGATTATGGCTCCGCCGAAGCGGCTTTTAAACAAGCCGCCCGTCAGGAAGGCGGCCTCAAAGAGGACGCGCTTTTCAACCTGGGCAACGCCTACTACCGCGCGGGCGACAAAAAGAAAGCGGCCGAAGTTTACCGTCAGGTCATTTTGGAAAACCCGAAAGATAAAGACGCCGTACACAATTTACAGCTGATTTTGGAAGAACAGCAAAACCAAAACAATAACGACAACCAAAATAACCAAAATCAAAACCAAGATTCGCCCAACCAAAGCGGCGGAGGCGCGCAGAACGACCAAAACTCCGCCGGGGAGCAAGCGCAAAATTCTTCCCAAAACCAGGAGAATAAAGACGCGGCCGACCGCATTATGCAAATGGCGCGGGAAAACGAATACAAAAAACCGCAGTCGGCCGGCGCCGCGCAAGACGACACGGTGGAAAAAGACTGGTAACTATGAAAAAAACGTTTTTAACCCTTTCCCTTTTAGGTGCAGCCGTGTGGGCCATGGCCCAAGCGACGGTGACGGCTTCCGTCGACAAAAACGCCCTCACCTTAGACGACGAACTGACGCTGACCGTACGGGTGAGCGGGGTATCGGGCAATATGGTAATGCCCCAGCTGCCCAGCCTGCCGGCTTTCAACGTCTACTCGCGCGAAGTGGAACAAAACACCGTAAACGACAACACCACCCTGGAATTCCGTTACGTCATGCTTCCGCGTTTTGCGGGCCCGGCCACCATCGGCCCGATTACGTTTACCCACGGCGGAAAAACCTATAAAACGGCTCCCATTTCCGTGCGGATTTACCGCACCGCCCAAAGCCTGCCCGCCGCACAAAAAGCAAACCGCGCCCGGACCGCGGAACGGGCCGACCCCTCGCTGCCGCCGCTGGAATCGTCGCTGGCCAACCAGGCGTACGCGCGCGGAAACGAAAACTACTTTTTGGTGGCCGCCGTCAGCAATAAAACGCCGTATGTAAACGAGCCGTTTACACTCGCCGTACGCTTTTACTATTCCCAGCCGTTTTACGAAGCGCCTTATCAAAAGCCGTCCGTCACCAACCTGTTTATGCACTCGGCCTCCACAGCCCAGGGTACGCAGTCCATCGGCGGCACGCTGTACCGCTACGAAGAACAGCGCTACCAACTGGCGGCCGCCGCGCCCGGCGCGGGCCTAATCGGCCCGGCTTCGGTACGCTACCAGACGGGTGCCTCGCCGATGACCGCGTTTGACCGCCTGTTCGGAGGAGCGGCAGTATCCGAAGAACAAACCGCCGAATCTTCCCCCATTACCATTCACGCGCAAGCCGTGCCCGCCAGCGGAAAACCCGCCTCGTTCTATGGAGCCGTAGGCCAGGGTTATACGATTACGGCGGCGGCCGACCCCACTCAGGTGGAGGCGGGCGAAGCCGTTAACGTCACCGTTACGGTTAAAGGGCCGGATAATTTAAAATCCACCGGGGATTTGACGTTCCCGTCCCTGGCCGGCTTCAAAATCTATCCCGCCGCACCCGAATCGGGCTCTTTGCCCGCTGCAAACGGCCAGCCGCGCGGATACAAAACTTTTAAAACGGTTTTAGTGCCGGCGGCCTCGGGCGTTTACGTGGTGCCGGCCGTAAAATGGTCTTATTTCGACCCGAAGACAAAACAGTACGTCACGCTTAACACGAGCCCCCTCCAACTGACGGTTACCCCGTCCACCAAAACGGAAAGCGGGTTTAACTTTGCCAAAGCATCCGGCGCGTCCGGCTTGCAAACGTTGGGTAGCGACGTGCGCTACCTCAAAACCACCTATGCGCCCGAACCCGGCGCGCTTGCCAAACTGGCCGCGTGGAAAAATTTAAACGCTTTATTTTTGGGACTCCTGGCGGCGGGCGCGCTGTTTGCCTCGGTGGGGCGCAAGTCGCTCGCGCAGAAACGCGCGTATGCGGCCGCCAAAAACGCCCTTAAAAAAGCCCCGTCCGAAGAAGCGGTGGCAGACGCCGTTTCCGGATATTTGCAGGAAAAATTAAAAATAAGCACGGGCAGTCTGCCCTTAAAATCCATTTTGGCCGCGCTGAAAGAACGCGGGGTAAAACCGTCCACGGCGGAAGCGTTTTCGCTGTTGTGGCAGAGGCTGGACGCGGCGCGTTTCGCCCCCAGCGGCCACGGCGCGCACAGCGCGACAAACCTGTCCACCCAGGCGCAGGACGTACTCAAACTGCTGGAGGAAGAATGCAAATGAAACGCACAATTTCTTTTTTCTTAACGGGGTGGCTCCTGCTGGCGGCGGGTGCAGCCTTTGCGCAAAGCGCGCTCCAGCAGGCGGAAGAATCCTACCGTCAGGGTAAATTTTCCAATGCTCTCGGAATATACGAAGAGGAGCTGAAAAATCGCCCAAACGACCCTTTTCTTTACTACAATATAGGAAACTGCTATTTTAAAATGGGCAGTAAAGGCCTGGCGGCGGCCAACTATTACCGCGCTTTTAAACTGGCCCCGCGTGACGCCGATATCCGGCACAACCTGTCGCTGGCGCTTGCCGCGGGCGGAGAAAAACTGGTTCCCGCCGGCATGCCGGGCGCGTTGCATAAAGCGTTTTTTGCGCTGTCCTATGAGGAACTCAAAGGCCTGTTCTTTCTGCTTTTATGGCTCTGCTGTACGCTGGGAAGCGTGTGGCTCGTCAAACGCAAATTCGGCCGCGTACTCGCGCTGTTTGCGGTTACGTTTGTATTATGCGGCGGCTGGATGTGGTGGCGGCACACGCTGGAAACCGAACCGCTGGCCGTGGTGGCCGCGCCGTCGGCCGAAATACGCAGTGGGCCGGGCACCAATTTTCCCGCCAGCGCCAGTGCGGCGCAAGGCCATTTACTCCTTGTGCTGGACGAGAAAGACTCGTGGTTTGAGGTCATCGTCAAATCCCAGGGTTTAAAAGGCTGGGTGGAAAAAAGCGCCATTGAAAGAATTTAATTTTTTAAAAAGAGGTGTTTATGTTTGTTCAAAACCAAGCCGACGAATTAATCAAAGCCGTTACGTACGTGAAAGAAAATCTGGCGGATAAAGTGGAAGAACTGGCCGCCCAGGTTATCAAAGCCTTCAAAAACGGAAACAAAGTTATTTTGATGGGCAACGGCGGCAGCGCGGGCGACGCGCAGCACATCGCCGCTGAGTTTGTGGGACGCTTTAAAAAAGAACGCCCCTCCCTGCCGGCTCTGGCGTTAAACACCAACACCTCTACGCTTACCGCCATCGGCAACGACTATTCGTACGATGTGGTTTTCTCCCGCCAGATTGACGGGTTCGCCAAAGAAGGGGACGTGGTAATCGGCATTTCCACTTCCGGCAACAGCAAAAACGTATATTTGGCGTTAGCCTTGGCCAAACGCAAAGGCTGTTTTACGGCCGGATTTTTGGGTAAAGACGGCGGCACCATTAAAGAAGTATGCGATATTCCCCTCACCGTCGCCGTTAAAGACACGCCGCATATCCAGGCCTGCCATATTTTTATGGGCCACTGCATGTGCGATCTGGTCGACCAAGCGTACTAATTATGAAAATAGCCATCGGATGCGACCACGCGGGTTTTCCGCTTAAAGAAACCGTACTCCAAACGGTCAAACGTCTGGGGCACGAAGTGACCGACTGCGGCACCTTTAGTTGCGAACGGGCCGACTATCCCGATTACGCCGACAAAGTGGCCAAGTTGGTGGCCGCCGGACAGGCCGAACGCGGTATTTTAATCTGCGGCAGCGGCGTGGGCGTTTGCGTAACCGCCAACAAAACCAAAGGCGTACGCGCCTGCGTCTGCCACGACGATTACAGCGCCAAACAAGCCGTAGAGCACGACGCGTTAAATGTACTCTGCCTGGGCGCGCGCATTATCGGCACGGCCGTGGCCGAAGAGCTAACCGAACGTTTTTTAAGCGCCTCTTTCCAAACGGGTACCCGCCACGAAATGCGCCTGAACAAAGTAAAAACAATTGAAGATTTGAATTTTAAATAAGACCCCAGCGGTCTTTATAAAAAGGATGAAGAAACATATGAATACACACGCAACACCCTTGGCCGAAGGAATTATCCGGGAAGGCGAAATTAAACTGGAAGGACTGGAATTTAATACGAAATTCTGGGCCAAGGACCCCACCCTTTGGAAACGCGATAAAGACCACATGGAATTTATCCCCAAATTCCTGGGCTGGCAAAAAGTGTACGACTGGACCCTGGAACGCCTTGAAGACGTACTCGCTTTCGCCGGCGACGTAAAACAAAATTTTAAACATTGTGTTATTATGGGCATGGGCGGTTCTTCGCTCGCGCCGGAAGTATTCCGCTCCGTCTTCGGCAAGCAGGAAGGCTGCCCCGAAGTCATCGTGCTCGACACCACCAACGCCGACTGGGTCGCCGCCGCGCGCGCGCGCATCAATCCGGCCGAAACGCTGTTCATCTTCGCCAGCAAATCCGGCGGCACGGTGGAGCCGTCCTCCCAATTTGCGTATTTTATGGACGAAGTGAAAAAAGCCGGCGTACAAGAACCGGGCAAAAACTTTGCCGCCATTACCGACCCCGGCACCGGCCTTGAAGAACTAGCTAAAAAGCACCATTTCCGCAAAACTTTTCTGAACCCGGCCGACATTGGCGGACGCTTTTCCGCGCTTTCGCTGTTTGGCATTGTACCCGCCGCCATTATGGGCGTGGACGTACAGAAAATTTTGACAATTGCCAAAGAACAGGCCGCCACCTTCGCACCGGAAGCCCCGGCCAAAGACAACGCCGCCGTAAAACTCGGCGCGTTTATGGGCGCATGCAACGTCAACCACTCCAAAGACAAACTGACGCTTCTTACCCCGTCCGATTTCGCCACTTTCGGCCTGTGGGCGGAACAGCTGGTGGCCGAATCCACCGGTAAAGAAGGCAAAGGCGTCGTGCCCGTGGCGGGCGAAACGCTCCATAAAAATTTCGACTACCGCGACGACCGCTTCTTCGTCTACCTGTCCACTGGCAGCGAAGACGACAAACGCGTGTCCGCCGTAGCCAAAGACCTAGCCGAACGCGGATACCCGCTTATGACCATCGAAATGCCCAACCACTACTACTTGGGCGCGATGTTCCTGCTGTGGGAAATCGCCACCGCCGCCGCCGGCGCCATCCTGGCCATTGACCCGTTCGACCAACCCAACGTGCAGGAAGCCAAAACGCTCGCCAAAAACATTTTGGCCGAACTCAGCGCGGGTAAAATTCCGGCGGAAATCAATGCCCCCCTCCTGGTTTCCAAAGACATCGCCGACGAAGTAAAACTAAGCACCCTGGCCCAGGATTTCTATTCCCTGCTGGAAAGCAACGATTACGTGGCCGTGCTGCCCTATATGTATCCGTCCAAAGAAGTGGACGAAGCCCTCTTGGGTCTGCGCGATAAAATTATGGCCCGCACCAAACGCGCTGTGATGTTTGGTTACGGTCCGCGCTATTTACACTCCACGGGCCAGCTCCACAAAGGCGACGGCAACAATGGCGTATTTTTGATTTTGTCCGCCGATCCCCAAAACGACGTCAAAATCCCCGGCCAAAACTATACGTTCGGCCAGCTCTGCAACGCGCAGGCGCTGGGGGACTTTCAGGCGCTTGAATCCAAGGGCCGCCGCGTCATTAAAGTACACTTGGCGCAGCCCGTGGCGGAAGGAATCAAAAAAATCAGCGATCAGTTCTAATCAAACCAACCCTAAAGGGCGGTCCGACCGAGGCCGCCCTTTTTATTGTTATCCATATGAAAAAAGTTTTTATTCAAACCTACGGCTGCCAAATGAATATCGCCGATTCGGAAGAAATGTTCGCCCATCTCGCCGCGCGCGGTATGACGACGACCGACAACCTGGACGAAGCCGACGTCGTCCTTATCAACACCTGCACCGTGCGTGACCATGCCGAACACCGCGCCGTATCTTTCTTGGGCCGGCTGGGCGCGTGGAAAAAAGAACGCCCCGGCCGCCGCGTGATTTTTGCCGGATGCGCCGCCCAGCGCTTGGGTGAAAAATTAAAAAAACATTACCCGTTTTTGGATATTTTGTCCGGCGCGAAAAACATCGAAAACTTTGGCGACACGCTGGAAAAAAGCGGCCTCTTCCCCCCTACCGGCCCGCAGGGCGAACCGGTAAAACCGGGGCTGACGGGCTACGTAACCATCATGCGCGGGTGCAAGTTTGCGTGTACGTACTGCATTGTGCCCACGGTGCGCGGGCCGAT
>CALYRQ010000023.1 GCA_945483375.1 uncultured Elusimicrobia bacterium | reverse complement strand
TTAATACCGTAGTAAAATAAAGGGGAGACGGCGCCACTCCCCTTATAGTAAGACGAACCGGGATTCCCGGAAAAGTGAAAAAACAGGCAGACGGGATTTTCCGCATGTTTGCATAAAATTTGAAAGAGAAGTTAGGCTTGGCGCAAGAATCCCCGTGTGCCGGGCCGGAAGTAAACAGGGTGCAGGCTTTCCGAACATTGCAGAAAGCCGTATAATAAAACAGAGAAGCCAATTTATGAATATAAGAATAAAAGTTTTACTTGCTTGTTTGACGGTCGCTTTAAGCGGCGTTCAAGCGTTTGCCATTAACGAACGTGCCGGTACGAGCGCGAGTGCGTTCTTAAAGATTGACGCCGGTTCCCCCAGAGCCCAGGCTTTGGGTAATGCGTATGTATCTATTGCGGACGGCCCGGAAGCGTTGTTTTGGAACCCCGCCGGTGCGGCGTCGGCCACCACGCGCGAGTTGCAGTTTGCGTATTTGGATTATTTGCAAGGCTATAAAGCCCGCACGCTGGCGTATTTACAGCCGCTCGGTAAAACCATTATCGGCGTGACGTTTAACTATATGGATATGGACGGGTTCGATTTCCGCGGGGACTACGGCGAACTCCGTTCCGAATCCGGTACCCCGGTGCGCAACTTTGTAGGCAGCTTGTCCGTGGCGCGCGGTTTCTTCAGCCAAAAACTGCAAATCGGAGGTACGGCCAAGTATATTACTGAGCGTTTGTATAACGGGGAAGGCTATAACAATTATGATAACGTCGGTTTTGACGTGGGCGCCAAACTGCGCCTCGTCAACTGGCTGGGCTTGGGCGGTGCACTTGTAAACATCGGTGACAAAGAAGAAATGCCGCGCGGGCTTCGCTTAGGGGCGGACCTGAACACCCGCTATTTTACGATTTCCGGCGAATATATGAAATACCGTGACGACGATTACCGCTACGGCGTTGGGTTGGAAGTCCACATCCCCGAAGATTTATTACAGGTGGCCCGTTTCGATTTGCGCGTGGGTTACTATTCGCGCGAAAACACGGGTATTAACGAAGAGGACAGCTGGCAGAAAACGTTGGGGTTGGAAGAAACTTCCAAAGTATCGTTCGGGTTTGGCCTGTACAGCTCCGAACTGTTTGGTTACGGTGCGTCTTTGGATTACGCGGTCACGCCGTTTGGGGCGCTTGGCACTTCGCAGCAGATTGCGGTGTCCATCCAGTTTTAATGTATGAAAACAGAGGGGAAACTGCTTAATAAAAAAGGCCAAACCGCAGTGGAATATATCGTAACGGCGGCGGGACTTTTTACGGCGATTATCTCCTTTTACGTGCTTTATTCGCACCTGGTGCCCCAGCAGTTTGAACAGGGGGCGAAGGTAATTTTGTCGGAATACGAAGCCGGAAATTGATTTTTTAAAATTAGGAGGACGGATTATGAAGTTTATCGTTGCTTTGCAAAACAAAATGGACGGTTTGAAAGCCCAGGCTTTGAACTGCCTGAAGAAAAAAGAAGGCCAGAACACCATCGAATACGTGCTTATGCTCGTGGTGGTAGTGGGCGTGGCGGGTTTGGCCGGCGCGCTTATTAAAAAATTCATGCCGGAACTTTTCGAAAACGTCAAGAGCAAAATCTTGGGCGGTATGAACTCTTCGGCCGAATATTAATTGATATGAAGTTTCTTAGGAAGCGTGGCGGGCAGGTAACCGCGGAACTGATGCTGATTTTGCCTGTATTCATGCTGATGATTTTCTTCGTGCTTGAATACGGCAACATCGCCTACCACACGCTTATCGCCAACCATGCTTCCTACGAATTTGCGCGTATCGCCTCGCTGGTGGCCGTTAAAAAACCCAGCGGCCGGCCGGACCGGACGGTGATTACGCAAAAAATCAACCAGGCCAAACAAAAAGTGTTTGGCAGCAAAGCGGGTTCGATAGGCGTAAGCGTTAAGGTGGAAACCACCGGCACGGACCCGATGTATAAAAAGCATCGCCATGAGGACGTAATCGTTACGGTTACGTATCCGGTGCATTTGGCGTTCCCCGGTACCAGTTTCATTTTTGCCAGCGAACCCCGCCGGGAAGGCATCCGTCGTATTCAAGCCGTTACGCGTATGCCGATTGAAAAAGCGTATCTGAGTTCGGATACCAAATAGATTTGAATTGTTAATTTAACAGCCGTTTAAGGAGACGAAATGAAAAAAGGAATTTTCCTGCCGTTGGTGGTGGCCGTTTTAGCCGCCATTGTATACGCGATGATTGTCAGCAGCGCGGAGAAAAAGCTGAACGCTTCCAAAAATATCCAAAACGTATTTGTGGCCGTGCGCGACATTAAAGAACGCCAAGTAATCAGACGTGACGACGTCAAAACCCAGGCGGTTCCCGCCGCGTATCTGCAAAAAGATGCGTTTACCTATTCCACCGCGGCTGATTTTAAAGCGATTGAAAACGCTGTGGCGCGTATTCAAATCCCCAAAGGCAACCAAATTTCCAAGTACGCCATCACCTCGTTGTCTCCCGAGGCCGGCCTGTCGAGCAAAATTCCGGTGCAGATGAGAGGTTACATCATCAACGTTCCCACCGCCATGGCCGGTATGATTAAGCCCGACGACAACGTCGACGTGCTTCTTACGTTCGAAGCCATGATGAAAACCGGCCAGCGCCAGAAAGTGGCTGTAACGCTTCTGCAGAACGTAAAAGTGCTGGGCGTAGGGGGCGACTTGGGCCAAGGCTTGGACGCGCGCACCGCCGCGGCGATGAAGAGCAAAGAAGAAGACGCTTCCGCTTATTCGGACAGCTCGGCTCTTTCGCTTTCTCTTTCCCCGCGCGACGCGCAGTATTTGGCGCTTGCGCAGGCCGAGGGTGACATTTCCGTCATCTTGCGCTCACACGGCGACGTGACGAACTACTTGATGGAAATCGCGACTTTCGATAAATTATTTAACAATTAACACGGGATAAATCATGACCAATACAAAATTCATTACGAATGTATCACTTGCGGTATTACTGCTTGGGTTGTTGGCGCCGTCTTTCGCGCACGCCAAAAAAACACGTTTGGTGGCGGTCAGCGCCGACGTGGTGGAAATCAGCGGTACGATGCAGAGCGTCAAGGGCTTTTCTTGGAACCAGCTTTTTGATTTTGAAGAAGCCTCTATTCCCGGTATTCTGTCTTTGGGCGAATTCGAACGCAAAACCGCCGTTACCACGCGTCTTCGCTTGATGGAAACCGAAGGCCGCGCACAGGTGCTTTCTAACCCCAAAATCGTTACCTCTTCCGGCAACAGCGCCAAAATTACGGTCGGCGGCAAGGTGCCGATACCGATTGTAAACAACCAGGGCGTAGGTTCTCAGTTGGAAGAATACGGCATTTTGCTTAACGTGCTTCCCACCATCATTCCGGAACGCAACAATATCATTGACTTGCAGGTCCAGCTTTCCGTCTCGACGGTGGACTACTCGAGAACCGTTGTAATCGGTACGGCCACGGCGCCGTCTTTCACCAACCGTGATGTGGAAACCCACGTGGAAATCAACAGCGGCGAAACCCTGGTCATCGGCGGGCTCAAAAGCAGCATGCGCAACGTGTCCGAAGACCGCGTTCCGTTCCTGGGCCGCCTGCCGTTAATCGGCCTGCTGTTCAAAAGCAAAGACGTGACTGAAGAGCAGCGCTCGCTCTTCCTGTTCATTACGGTTGAAATCGTAGAGTAGAATTTTTATGGCTGAAGAGTTAGAAACCCAAAAAACCGACGCAAAAATTATCGCGTTCGCCGGCCCGAAAGAAGGCGCCGGCAGAACGACGTTGGTGCTGAACTTGGCGCTTGGCTGGGCGGGCATTCAAAAACGCCCGGTGCTGATTGTGCCCTTGGACCCTTTGGCCCGCCAGGAACACAGCTTTTATCTGGATATCGCCAAACCCGTCAGCGTCGCGGATTTGCTGAAAGTGTTGGGGAATACCTCTATCGCCGTCGTGGGGGGGCTCTTGCGCGGTAAAATTTCCATGTCCCAGTGGGGCGTGGGTTTACTGCCGCTCGGCAATACGCGCGCGCAGGCGGCTTCCATCAGCCCGAAGATTTTAATTCCCATTTTATCCCGTTTGTCGCAGACGTTTGATATCTTTTTGGACGTGGATTCCTCTTTCCCCATGCAGGCGTTTGCGTTTGATATCGCCGACAAAATTTTTTGGGTGTCCAACGCCACCCGTACGCATATCAATTCCACGGTGCAGCTGTTTAACGATTATAAAGAACAGCGTTATCCGTTGGACCGCGTCAGCGTAATTTGCAACGGGTACGATATGCCCGGCTCCATTCCCTACGAAGAAATGGAACGCTTTTACTCTCAGCTGGGGCGTGAAGTGGACGTGTTTTTGCCGTGGGACGCCGACGTTATGGCCACCTCCAACCGCCGCGAAGTGGAGATTATCACCAACCCGCAGTCCGAATGGGTAAAAGGCCTGCGTTTGGTGCTTGCCAAAATCCGCGATTTAAAACCCGCTCCCAAAGACTGGATTGCGTCTGTATCGGACGAAGAATTTACCCAGGCTTCCAAAGAAATTTGGTCTCCCGTGTTGTTTGACGACGGCAAAGGCGCCGGCGGCGGCACGGACCATATTGCCGTGGAAGGGGAAGACGAAGGCAATAAAACCAAGATGTCGTTCTGGGACGATTTGAAACAAAAAGTCCATAAAGAAGTGGTGCACACGCTGGAAATTGAGCACATCGTCATCAGCGAAGAAAGCTCCGCCAGCGAACAAACCCGCAAACGCGTGGCCGCCATTGTGGACGATATTTTGCAAAAACAGCCTAACCTGCAGTTCTCGCGCGACCAGCGTACGCGCTTTACCTCGGAACTGCTCGACGAAATTTTAGGTTTGGGGCCGCTGGAAGTGTTAATGCGCGATCCGGCCGTCACCGAAATCATGGTCAACGCCTTTGACAAAATTTTTATCGAACAAAAAGGTAAGTTGACCTTAACCAAATACAAATTTAGAAACAACGAACAAGTGGTGCAGGTAATTAAGCGTATTGTGGCGCCGCTGGGCCGCCGTATCGACGAATCCGTTCCGCTCGTGGACGCGCGTCTCAAAGACGGGTCCCGTGTAAACGCCATCATCGCGCCTCTGGCGGTATCGGGGCCGACGCTTACCATCCGCCGCTTTTCTTCTAAACCGTTCGGGCCGGAAGATTATTACCGCTTCGGCACCATCAGCCCGGAATGTATGGAATTTATTAAAAAATGCGTGAAAATCCGCAAAAACATCATTGTTTGCGGTGGTACGGGTACCGGTAAAACCACGTTCTTAAACGCTATTTCGGGTTATATTTCCAATAACGAACGTATCATCACCGTAGAAGATACCGCGGAGTTGCGCCTCCAGCAGCCGCACTGGGTGTCTTTGGAAAGCCGTCCGCCGAACGTGGAAGGCAAAGGCGCCGTTACAATTCAAGACTTGGTAAAAAACTGCTTGCGTATGCGTCCCGACCGCATTGTGGTCGGTGAGTGCCGCGGCGGCGAAGCGCTTGACATGTTACAGGCCATGAACACTGGTCACGAAGGTTCTTTGACCACCATTCACGCCAATACTCCGCGCGACGGTTTATCCCGCTTGGAAGCCATGTGCATGCAGACGGGTGCCGATTTGCCGATTTTCGCCATTCGCGAAATGATTTCCTCGGCCGTAAACATGATTGTACAGCTTTCCCGTTTTTCGGACGGTTCCAGAAAGGTAACTTACATTACCGAAATGCACGGCCAGAAAGACGGCGAAATCCAGTCTACCGATTTGTTCCGCTACGTACAGACGGGCGTGGACGAAAACGGCAAGGTACAGGGTATGTTCGCGCCGACGGGCAGTTTGCCCACGTTTTATGAAGAGTTTGCCGCCAAAGGCCAGCCTGTGGACGAAGACGTGTTCCGCAAGAACGCCGTTCCGCTGGACGAAAACGGCGATCCCGACCGCGAGGCTATAAGAAAACTGGTGGCTTCCCGCCAGGCCGCGGCCGCGCAAAACGCGCCCGTACGGGACGTGCCGACGGCTCCCGCCGCTTCGGCGAAAGAAGCCCCGCAGGCCACGGTGGCCCCGCAGGCTACGGTAGCCGCGCCTGCCGCACCGCAGGTAACTGCGCCGGAAGCGCCCCATGCTCCCGCCGCTCCGCAGACCGCGTCGGTCCCGCAGGCCACGGTGGTCCCGCAAAAGCCGGAACAACCGGGTCCCGTGCCTCCTCCGGCTCCGCCGCAGGCTTAATTTATTGGATATAAGGCTTTAATATGACGAAAAAAATTCACGTGTTGGGATTAGGCGTTTTATTATGCGCGTTATTTGTTTGTGCGCCGTTTGGCGCGCACGCGCGCCCGCTCAGCGCCAAAAACCGTACGAGTATTCGTTGTTCAATGGAAAAAATGCGTATTCTGGCGGAATTTTTTGACGTCAAAAAAACCGAAGCTGAAAAAACTTACGAACTTCCCGCGGAATGCAGCGGCGGCACGGCGCGCAAAATCGTCATGCCGAAATGGTTTGCCGAAGAACTCACCCGCATGGATAACACCAAAGTGGTGTATGTTCCGGGCGAAGGCACTTACAGCGAAGTGGATTTGTGGCGCCAGGCGTTTTCGAACGTATACTTTTTCCTGGAACGCGCCGATAAATCCATGGACCCGAATATTCCCCTGGTGCTCGACCAGCTTTCCCGTGGGTTCGTGTCCGACCGCATCCGCCTGGTGGCTACGTTGGACCGTTTAAATAAAGACCTGCTCCGCAACAACAAACTGCTCGTGATGAAAGACAGTATGGACGGCCGCGCCCGCTCCATGCTGGCAACGTTTGAGCTTATCAATAACGAATTTTTCAGCACCATTGAATCCTTTTCCAGCCCTGTTTCGCAAAGGGAAGACAAGTACCGCCGTTCCGTAATGGCGGTGGTGGTGTTGTCGAACCATTTGTTTTCCCAGTTTATGGGGCCTTCCATGCCGGCCACACCGCCGGACCCGAAAATTTTTGCCACTACCCGCGCCGACCGTGCGTTCAGCCTGTTCATGCTCTTGTTGGGTTCCGCGCTGGCGGGGCTGGCCGTGTATTTGCTCTTGGAAAACCGCCGCGAAAATATTTTGCGTTTGATGGCGGAATACAAAGAGAAAAGCGTCGTCTGGGCGGAAGATTTTAACCGCCAGTTCGTTACCATTGATATTAAATACATCGTATTCGGCACGGTGGGATTGTTTGCCGTGTTCGGTTTGATTTTAGGTATGCTGGTAGGCGGATTCGGCGGGGTGTTTGTGTTCTTGTTGGTAGTATTCGCGGGCAGTGTGCTGAGCATCCGCATGCCGGCCGCCGTGCTTGACATGCTTAAAAAGAGCCGCGGCAAACGCGTCAACGCACAGCTGATGGACTCTTTGATTTTGCTTTCCAACTCCCTGCGTTCGGGTATGGATATCGTACAGGGGTTTGAACTGGTGTCGCGCGATATGCTGCCTCCTATCGCCGACGAATTTGGCCTGGTGGTAAAGAACTACCAGCTGGGTACTCCTTTTGAAAAAGCGCTGGACGGGCTGACCGAACGCGTGGACAGCCGCATGCTTGCGTATATTATTAAAGCCATTATCATCCAGCGGCAGGTCGGCGGTAACCTGACCGTCATTTTCGCGCGCTTGGTGGAAAACATCCGCGAAGAAAGCAAGCTGGAAGAAAAACTGCAGGCTATGACGGCGCAGCAGAAAATCCAGTCCATCGTAGTCAGTATCATGCCGTTTGTCATGATGCTGGTCATGTTTATTTTCAACCCCTCCCAAATGATTGGTTTCTATACGAGCCCGGTGGGCATTTTCGTATTTTTGTTCTGCGTCATTTGGATTGGTATCGGTATGAAAGTGCTCAAGAAAATGGGCGAGGTGCGGGTATAGCGTATGAACAATTTGGCATTTACGTTAGGGCTTAATTTGCTTTTGGCCGTGGGCATGTTCGCGGTGTTTTTGACCGTGTTCGGACTCTTGGCGCCGAAAGAGAAAAAAGATAACCTGATGGACGTGGCGGTGCGCCGCTTTAAGTCCACCTCCAGTTTCTCCCGTCTGAAACCGGACGAAAAATTTTTGGACCGCGTGGCCGTGTTCTGCCTGCATATGTTCCGGCTGGAATCGAGCCTGGAAGAAATGCACATGCTGTTGGGCAGCCCGGATAAACCGCAGCCCGTCGATATTTTATATACTAAAATTATCGCCGCAATGGCCATTCCGGCCGCGATGATGTTGCTGTTTCAGGCAGTATGGCCGGTGGTGCTTGTTCCGCTGTGTTTCTACGTGCCGGATGTGCTGATTAAAAGCAAAATCCAGCAGCGCCAGGCGGAAATTTTGGGCAACTTTTCCACGACGGTGGACTTGGCGGCGCTCATTATTGAATCCGGTCTGGACTATTTGACCGCATTTGAAAGAATCATCAAAATCGCCAAAGAAAAAACGATTTTGGAAGAAGAGTTGGAAAAAACGATTAACGAAATCAAGCTGGGCTACTCCCGCCGCGAAGCGTTGGAACGTTTTTCCGCGCGTACCGGGGTGCAGGAAGTACGCTCCTTGGTGGGGTTAATCATTCAGTCGGACGAACTGGGTACCAGCCTGGTGGATTTGCTGCGCAACTTCTCGTCGGATTTGCGCTCCCGCCGTCTGTCCCGCGCCGAGAAATTGGCGGCGCAGGCGTCCACTAAAATGCTGTTCCC
>CALYRQ010000022.1 GCA_945483375.1 uncultured Elusimicrobia bacterium | reverse complement strand
ATTTCCGGACTGACCGCCAGCTTTATTCTGTAGCGGATTTGGCGGCAGAATACGCCGATTTTATCTCTTCCGGCGAAAATACTGCCGACGATTGGAGCGTGTACGGCGCATATTTGTGGAAAAAGGGCGATCTCGCGGCCGCGCGGGAGGCTTATCAGCAAGCGCTCAAACAAAGCGACGATTTGCGGATTATGTTCCAATACGTAACGCTTCTTTCCGGGATGGCGCCCGCCCAGGCCGCCGCCGCGCTGGAAGAATTGGCCGCCGGCGAACCGGATTTCGCTTCTCCCATTTATACGGAAATCGGCAATCTGTTTTTGCAGCGGGGGGATTTAAACCTGGCCCTCGGTTATTTTAACAAGGCCGTGGACGCGGCCCCGTTTGATCCGGCGCCCCGCCTGGGCCGCGGGGAAGTGTACGAAAAGGCTTCGCAATACTTTTTAATGCTGCACGAGTTTGAAGAACTCGAAAAAATGGGGTTTGGCAACGCCGCTACGTATTCGCGCATGGGCTCGGTATTTTTGTTGGTGAAGGATTATCCCAAAGCCGAAGAATACTTTTTAAAAGCCAAGGCAGACGATAACGGGGACGTTCCCAGTGCATATTTTTTGTCGCTCTTGGCTGAACAGAAAGAGGATTATGCCCGCGCCGCCGATTATTTGAAAGACGCGGCCGATTATCCAACTTCCGCATCCAAGTGGTTGCAGGTCAGCTTTTACCAAAACAAATTGAACCGGCCGGAAGAAAGTTTGAAAACGCTGGAAGAAGCGTATAAAAAATTCGGCGGGAATGTGGAAATCGGTTTTTTCTATGCGCTTGCGTTGAATGACGCTGGCGAGTATAAAAAGGCCGCGCGCGTTTTAAAAGGCGTTTTGCGGACAAACCCGAATTATACCGAGGCGCGCCTGCAGTATGCGTTTACGCTGGAAAGTTTAAAAAAATATAAAGAGATGGAGATCGCGCTTCAAACGGTGTTGGAAGAACAACCCAAAAACGCCGCCGCACTCAATTTGTATGCATACAGCCTGGCGGTTCGCGGCGAGCGGCTGGATTTGGCGCAGGAATATATTGCGCGCGCTCTCGCGGTAAACCCGGAGGATAATTCTTTTATCGATACGCAAGCGTGGATTTATTTTAAGCAGGGTAAAATAGCGGAAGCGGCTGATGTATTGGACGCTTTGCCGGATGAGCTGGCCGAGCGGGCTGCGGACGCCGCGTATCACAAAGGGGCGGTGGCGTATGAGCGGGGCGAATGGGAGCAAGCGCGGAAATATTTGGAACTCTCCCGACGAAAGAATAAAGAAGCGGCCCAATTATACAAACGTCTTCCGCCGCGTTAAGAGTATTTAACAATATAAAAACTCCCCGTGTATTTTCCCACGGGGAGTTTTGTATTCTTGGCGGTTTACAAAATCATCATGCTGTCGCCAAAGGAATAGAAGCGGTATTTTTTCTCCACCGCCTGTAGGTAGGCTTCGTAAATAAAATCTTCGCCGGCAAACGCGGACGTCATGCACAGGGGCGTAGAGTCCGGGAAGTGAAAGTTTGTAATCAGGCAGTCGATGGCTGTAAATTTGTAACCGGGATAAATAAACAAATCCGTCCATTTTTTGCCCGCGTGGGTGACGTGGTTTTCGTCCGTAAAGCTTTCCAGCGTGCGCGTGCTGGTCGTTCCGCACGAGAACACGCGTCCGCCCGCCCGGCGCACTGCGTTGAGAGTATCGGCCGTTTCTTGCGATACTTCGCCGAGCTCGGCCAGCATGTGGTGCTGTTCTGGCTCGCCGCGCAAGGGTTTGAACGTGCCCCAGCCGACGTGCAGGGTAATGTAGCAAATTTTAACGCCTTTATCCGTCAGTTTTTGCAAGAGTTCCGGCGTAAAGTGGAATCCCGCCGTTGGGGCGGCGATGGAGCCTTTATACTTTGCGTACACGGTTTGATAGCGGTCTTTGTCTGTTTCAATGCTGGCGGTCATGCCGTTGTGTTTGCGTGCTTTTTCAATATATTGCGGCAGCGGCATGAGGCCGTGCGCGTCGCAAAACGGTAAAATGTCGTCCTGGTTAAATTCCAACAGCGCTTCGTTGTTTTCTGTTTTGCCGATCGCTTTGGCGGTTAATCCGTCGCCGAAATCAAGCGTCATACCCTCTTTATAATCGCGCGTGAGGACAGCCCACGTGCGCGCATTTACCGTCGGGCGTACGAGCAAAACTTCCACTTTGCCGCCGGTGGGTTTATGGGCAAACAGTTTGGCGGGGAAAACTTTGGTGTTGTTGATAACAAGCGCGTCGCCCGCGTTAAAATACTCGTGAATATCGCGGAAGATGCGGTGTTCTATCGTATGCGTATCCCGGTGGAGCACCATTTGGCGGGAACTGTCGCGCGGGGTGGCGGGCTGTTTGGCGATAAGGGGATCTAAATCTAATTGTTTAAAACGTTCAAAAGCCATGTTGTAAACCTCTAATTAATTTCGGCGATTTTCGCGCCGGGGTAATAATTTTTCAAAATTTTGCGATAATCCTTGCCGCTTTTAGCCATGCCGTTGGCGCCGTCCTGGCACATGCCCACGCCGTGGCCGTAGCCCTTGCCTTCAAAGTGTACGTCTTTATTGCGTATGGACACTTTATTTATTTTGCAGCTGCGGATACCCGTAGCCAGGCGAAATTTTCCGCAAGCCACGGTTTTGCTGCCTTTCGATGTGCGGATTGTTAAATTGGTGGCGCGACCGGTGTCCGTTTTGCGGGCGATTTTAATGCTTTTAAGCGTGCCCGTAAGGCCGACCGTTTTGGCGTACGCGAGCACTTTGGCGTGTGAAACATTCATCTGCCAGGAGTGGCTTTTGGAATGGCTGTCATACTTGCAGGATGCGCCGGACAGCGGTTTAATGGAAGCCGCGCCCGGGTTCCAACTGCGTACGTCGTCCGTGCCGCCGCCGCAGTTGGCGTGGTAATAGGTGTAGAACAGGTTGTCATCGAACGTAAGCACCTGGCCGCGGGTTTCGTCCACGGCTTTTTTTACCGAATCGTACTGTTTGCCGCCGCCTTTGTACATTTGGCTGCGTACGTCGCTGTACAAATCAAAATTTTGATTTTTAACGTTTTCCAAACTTTTTAGCGTATAGGTGCGCGCCGCCACGGCCTGCGCTTTTAAGGCCTCTAGCGGCCACGTGTAACTCATTTCGTACGGCAGGACGCCGTAAAGATACGTTTCCAGCGGCGCGTGCTCCACCAAGTGAAACGAGTTGCCCGCCGGAATAATGAAAATTTTGCCGGAATAAACGTTTTTGTTCCAAGTAAGCAGGGTTCCTTGGGCGGGTTCCAAAATAATGGTTTGCGTGCTTTGCAGGGTGCCCAGTTGGATTTTTCCGCCGCCGAGCGCTTTTACGGCCAGCGTGCCGGGCGCGGACACTTTATATTTTTTTGATAAATCGGGTGTATAAATATACACGCGGCCGGAGTGTTTGATGTCGGCGTTTTTTTGTTTTTCGGTGATCAGTATGCGGCCCGTTTTATCCGCCGGGAGTTTTTTTGCGGACGGGTCCTGCGACGGCGGATCGGGCTGTTTTTCTTCGGGCGTTTGGGGGGCGGAAACTACGGGGCTTTCGCCCTTGGCGGCGGAATAATCTGCCCGTCCGCGTTTTTGGGACGGCGCGGCGCAGGCCGCGCATAAAACGGCGACGCAGAGAAAAGCAAACGGAGCGCGGAGAGAATTTTTCATAAGCGTTAAAATAATAAATCGGCGTGCAGTTTGCGGCCCAAATGTTCGTAGGCTTTGCGCGCGGCGACGCGTCCGCGCGGGGTGCGCGCGATGAACCCGGCTTTAATAAGGAACGGTTCGATAACGTCCGTCAGCGTGTCGACGGATTCGGACACGGCAATCGCCAGGTTTTCCACGCCCACCGGGCCGCCGGAAAAACGGTCGATAAGCGCTTCCAAAATGCGTTTGTCCATACTGTCTAGGCCTTCGGAGTCGATGTCGAGCGAGTCCATGGCCGTCTGCGCGATTTCCTGCGTGATTACGCCTTTGCCTTTTACCTGCGCAAAGTCACGCGCGCGTCGCAAAAGCCGGTTGGCAATACGCGGGGTGCCGCGGGAACGCTTGGCGAGTTCGGTGAGGCCTTCGCGGTCCGCCTCGATGTTGAGCAGCCGCGCGGAGCGTTCCAAAATATCGGTAATTTCGGGCACTTCGTAAAACCCGAGGTTAAAGACGATTCCAAAGCGGTCGCGCAGCGGGCCCGTTAAGAGGCCGGAGCGCGTGGTGGCTCCCACGAGCGTAAAGCGCGGCACGGCCAACTTTAACGTGGTGGAACCCGCCCCTTTGCCCGTATTAATGAAGAACGTAAAATCTTCCATTGCGGGATATAAGGCTTCTTCCACGGCGGGGTTTAAACGGTGGATTTCGTCGATAAACAAAATGTCGCCTTCGGAAAGTTCGGTCGTCAGCATGGCGGCCAAATCGCCCGGGCGCGCCAGGACGGGGCCGGACGTTACTTTGATGTTAACGCCCATTTCGTGCGCCAGAATATTGGCGAGCGTCGTTTTGCCCAGACCGGGCGGCGCGTAGAAAAGGCAGTGGTCCAAGGCCTCTTTGCGGGACTTGGCGGCCTCGATAAAAATATGCAAATTGTCTTTTAATTTCTGCTGGCCCACAAATTCGGCAAGAGAGGCGGGGCGCAGGGCGGCTTCAAATCCGGCGGATTCGTCGGGCAGTTGGGTGACGTCTAAAATTTCGTTTTGGTTGCTCATTTTTTAAGTACCCGCAGGGCCTCCCGGATGATTTTTTCCAACGGTTCGTTGGGGTTGACGCCTTCGGCCTGGAGTTTTTCCATGGCGCGGCGCGCTTCGGCGGCGGAGTAGCCCAAAGCTCCCAAGGCCTCCAGTACGCCGCTTAGATAGGGGGCTTCGTCCAATACTTTAATTTTGCTTTCGCCCTGAACGGTCAGCGCGTCCATTTTGTCTTTTAACGAGTTGATCAGTTTTTCGGCGGTTTTAGCCGTAAAGCCGAAAATTCCCGTCAAAATTTTGGGGTCGCGTTTTAAAATGGCATTGTGGAAATCGGCCACCGAGCGTAGGGCTTTATTCAAAAATTCCATCGCTTTTTTGGGGCCGGTATTGGGAATGGCGGTTTTAAAAAGCGTCCAGAGTTCTTTATCCTCTTTGGTTAAAAAGCCGTACAGCACCGTGCCGTCGTAAGGGGAAATAGATTCCGCCACGTAAAACGCGGTTTCCTGTCCGGCCGTCAGTTCCAGCGCGCTGCCGTGGGCGAGGTTTACTTCGTACCCCACACCGCCGCAGAGGATAATCGCTCCGTCTTCTTTTACTTCTAAAATTTCGCCTTTTAAATACGCTATCATATTTTCATTTTACCATATTAGCGGTAAGCGTCCATGCAATTAAAGAAATCGGTGCGCGCGAAAAGGGGTTGATTTTGGCGCGTGTTTTTTTTAGACTGTTATATAGTTGGATTAGGAGGATATCATGAAACAAGGTTTTACGTTAATTGAATTATTGGTGGTGGTGCTTATTATCGGTATTCTGTCGTCGGTTGCGCTGCCGCAGTATGAAAAATCAGTCAATAAGGCGCGCGGTGCCGAGGCCGTGATTGCCGCCAAAACGGTGGCGGATTCCGCCAACCTGTACTTTTTGGAACGCCGCCAGTATCCTACGTCCCAAACGGAGTTGACAGTGAAAGCGCCTGATTTGAAAAATTTTACCCTCACGTTAAACAGAACGAGTGCTACGCAGCTTTCTGTGCAGGTGAGTTCCAACAAAGGCGCCGCCGTGATTACGGTGGATTGTCAGCGCGGTAAAATTAACAGCCGTTATTGTACCGGGGCGGATTGTTCCAGTTATTTTAGCTGCCGCAAACCCGCAAGCGGCGAAACCGTGCCTGCCGGCGGCTGCTTGCTGTAAATTTGTTCCCGTTTGCGTTGCCTGACGGGTGAGATATAAAAGTCCCGGAGCGGATTTCCGCCCCGGGATTTTTTAATGATTGGTTGCAAAACGCCCCGGGGGTTCTGCCCGGGGCGTTTTGCTTTGCGTGGAAATTATTTTTTAACGCGCTTTTTTAATTGCGCTTCCTGCGCGGCTTTGAGTTTGGCGAAAAACGCCGCTTTTACGTTTATTTTACTGTTCAGCGGTGCCGTTTTTAAGTGGCAGATGCCGATAGCCACCGCGTCGGCCGTGTCGTCCGGCGACGGCGCTTTATTTAAATTCAGCGTCAGCTGTACCATGCGCTGGACCTGTTTTTTGTCCGCGGTGCCTGTGCCGCAAATCATCAGTTTGACGCGTTTGGGGGGATAAAAAGTAATCGGTTTTTTGGCTTGCTGGCAGGCCAGAATAATCACACCGCGTGTCTGCACGGTATTGGCCATGGTAATGGCGCGTTTGAGAAAGAAGTTTTGTTCCATCGCCACTTGGTCGGGTGCGTAGTCCGTCAAGATTTTTTGGAGTTCGCCGTAGATGTATTCCAGCCGTTCGGGCAGTTCCTGTTCCGCGCCCGTGTGAATCAGTCCGCACGCGCGTAAAGACAAAACGGAACGGGCGTTCCTTGTAAGGATGGCCCATCCCGTTCTGTCTAAACCAGGGTCTATACCTAAAACGGTGGTTAGGTTATCCGTCAAGCGGCCTCTCAAACTAAGCGTTTAATTTGGCGGCGACGGCTTCGTCGATGCTGGAATTGTCGTACACGTTTTTGGTGTCGTCGTGATCGTCCAGCGCTTCAAGCATTTTCATCAGCGTTTCGGCAGTGTGTTCATCGGTGACGGCTACGTCCGTATCGGGAATCATGGAGAGATCGGCCGATTCCGGCGTAATGCCTTTGGCTTCAATGGCTTTTTTAACGGCGTCCAACGCGGCCATTTCCGGCGCGGTGATGACTTCGTACACGTCGCCCGCGGTGCGCACGTCTTCCGCTCCCGCTTCAAGCGCGAGGTCCATTAATTCATCTTCGGAGATATCTTCCGTTTTGACGACGATTAAGCCTTTGCTTTTAAACATGTAAGACACGCAGCCCGCCGTGCCGATGGAGCCGCCGTGGCTGGTGAAAATTTTGCGGATTTCCGCGAACGTGCGGTTTTTGTTGTCCGTGGTGCACTCGACGATGACTGCCACGGAACCGGGGCCGTAGCCTTCATACGTGATTTCTTCGTAAGACACGCCGGGAAGCTGGCCCGTACCTTTCATAATGGCGCGTTTGACGTTGTCAATCGGCATGTTGGCGGCGCGGGCGTCGTCCATGGCTTTGCGCAAACGGGGGTTTTGGTCGGGATTGCCGCCGCTCATTTTGGCGGCGATGGTTACTTCTCTTAAAATTTTGGTAAAAACTTTGCCTTTTTTGGCGTCTACGAGGGCCTTTTTGTGTTTAATACCGGCCCAGTGTGAATGTCCACCCATAGGTATCTCCTTACAGCAAAATAAGATACTTTTATTCTAGCAAATTTTTGGCCCGGCGGAAGAGGGGGAATTGCGGGTAGTTTCAAAACAATCCGTTTTAGGAAGAAAACAAATGCCCCGTACAGGATTTTGCTCCGGTAAATTTCTTGACAGAAATTTCCTTCGCACCGGACCTCGCGGTTTTTGCCTTGCGCGCTTGACAGGCGCAAACAAAAACATCGCTCCGGTCTTCAAATCCCGACGCAGGCAAAGCAGTTTGCCTGCTTACGGTGCAAATAAATGCCCCGTACAGGATTTGAACCCGTACCCTCGGTTCCGAAGACCGGTACTCTATCCAATTGAGCTAACCGGGCGTATGTCTATTTTAGCAAAAAAGCGCACGGGCCGTTTTCTAATTAATTTTTTTGGGTTGGCGGGATAAAAATTTTTTTGATATAACTATATTATTATGAAATCCATTAAAAACGAAGGGGCCGCTTGCTGCCCCAACCATTGTGAACCTTTTGATGCGGAATACTGGTCGCTCGTGAGTGCGGACCAGGACCCTGATTTAAAAACCGCCGTTTTGGGCGGGGAGCTTAATTTGGTGCGCTGCCCGGAATGCGGCACGTTTTTTCATCACGACGGGGATCTTATCTATTTTGACGCCCCGGCCGAACTTTTGGTGTTTGTCTTTTCGGAAAAAGACCGCAAAAAAGAACCCGAACTGTTGGCCCGTATGCAAAAAGATTACGGCATTATCAAAAACACCCTTTTAAAACAGTTGAATATGGATTATCCGCCCATTTCCGTTTTTGGGCTGGAAGCATTGAAGAATATTTTGCAAGAAGAAGAGAAAAACGGTTTTGAATCGGAAGCTATCGCCGCCGCTGCCGCCGTGCAGGGCTTCAGCGTGGCGCGGTTAAAACCGTCTTACGCGCGGCAACACCATTTCCCGCTCTACGTTCCGGCTCCCGCGCAAGGCCAATCGGCCAACGATTATGCCGTAACGGCCGTCAAAGTGCTTCAGTCCGGGCTGGCCAGCCCGCTTTTGCGTCACTTTGCCGATAAAATGAGCGAGGACGGAGCCGAAGCTCCGGCAGTGTTATGAGATCTTTCCTTCCCAAAAAATACGAAGAACAGCTTTATGCCGTCGGCGCGTACGCACACAAACTGGGACTTAAAGTCTGGGTGGCGGGTGGCGCGGTGCGCGATTTTTATTTGGGCAGAGATACGCTGGATATCGACCTTTCTTTTGACGGCAACCAGGAATCCGTCGCCGGATTTTGCGTAAAACAGTGGGGTGGCGGCAAACGCAAATTTTCCCGCTTTTGCACGTTTCGCGTAAACATGGCGAACGGACTGAAATTTGACATGGTCCGCGCGCGCAAAGAAACCTATCCTTATCCCGGAGCGCTGCCGGAAATCGAACCCACCAAAGATATTAAAGACGATTTGTT
>CALYRQ010000021.1 GCA_945483375.1 uncultured Elusimicrobia bacterium | reverse complement strand
CTATAAAATAAAACTGGATAATCGTCCAAAAAGCGGTTATACTGTTAAAAACGGGGGCAAATTTATATAATAAAGTATCTTTAGGAGGTATTATGAAAAAGGGTTTTACGCGAATTGAATTGCTGATTGTGATGGTGCTTGTTGGGGTGCTGGTGACGGTGGCGCTGCCGAAGTATTATTCGTCCATGGAACGCGGCCGCGTATTGGAAGCCGTTAATAACCTGCGCGCCGCCAGCGAGGCCGTGAACGCCGCGTATATCATTAACGGGAATGCATATCCCGCCAGATCCGCCCTGCAGGAAAACGGAAAACTGCGCGGGGATTTTACCAAGTCCGTATCTTTTACCGCTCCGGCGATTATTGCTTCAAGCGGTCAGTCTATAAGTATTTCACTGACTCGTGACGGGGGGGACAGTTATAGTTTAATGGCCTATAACTCTTTTGGAGAGTTACAGTCGATCGAGTGCTATGGAACGGATGCCGCTAAAATTTGCGAGAACGTCGGTTTTGAAAAAGACGGCAGCAAATACAAAATGGATTTTACTAAGTAATCCGCTGTGGAATATAAAAAACCCGCTTCTTCGGAGGCGGGTTTTTTTATCGCAAAATTTATTTGGTGCGGTTTTGGCGGAGCGCTTCAAAAAGTACGATGGCGGCCGAGGAAGATAAATTAAGCGAACGTACGGGGCCCGTCATCGGGATGGTAAACAGGCGGCTTTTGTAGCGTTCGTAAAAGTCTTTGGGCAGTCCGCACGATTCCGCGCCGAAGACAAGGTACGCTCCGTCTGGGATTTGCGCGTCCCAGTATGCCTGCGTTCCCTTGGTGGAAAGGAAAAACATGTTTTCTTCCGCGGGCTGTTCGGCGTTTAAGAATTCTTCCCATGTTTCGTGGCGGCGGTAGTCCAGGTTCGGCCAATAGTCCAGGCCCGAGCGGCGGATTTCTTTGGAAGCAATCTTAAAGCCCAGTTTGCCGACCAAATGCAGACGCGTGCCGGTAGCGACGCACGAACGGCCGATGTTGCCGGTATTAAAGGGAATTTCGGGGTTTACGAGTACGATGTTCAGCATAATATTTTTGGTTGTGTTGGTATGATACGATTTGTTAAATTCCGGTAACTTTTTATTTTTTGTTCACCTTGCGTACCGCGCCGCAAGCGGCTGTCTTTCAGTACGCGGCGGCTTCAAGAAAATAAAAATTTCCTCGGAATTTCTCAAATACTTAAAATTTACTTCGTTCCTTCTTCAGTTGTGCCGTATGCGGCATTCGGGCAAAACCGCAAACTACACACAAAAACGTACAATAATATAATTTACTTCATTAAATTTTCAGATGTTACCTATTTGTCATTCCGTGATCGACGGCGCGCAGCGTCCCGGAATGACGACACTGAGGTCGTTGCCGGCAATCATTAAAACGCTTAGAAAGCCGTTTTGCTGTTTAATGCAGCCATTAAAACGTCTTAAAATGAACAAGCCGGAAGGTAAATGTATTTTTTATGTTTGAGCGTAGCGAGTTTAAAAAATACCCTTCCGGCTGTTCATTTTTGTTTTACGGCTGCAAATCTTTTGGTCCTTTTCTGTTTCCAGAAAAGGACGAAGATTACTCTTCCCAGCGGATGAACAGCGGCGTCAGCACATTGGGAATATCCTTATTGGCGGGCAGAATACGCATCGCATAATCCTGCCGGCCGCTGTTAAGCGGCGACATGGACACTTCGTACGTATACGCTTCGCCGTCTTTGCCGGTGCAGTTCATGTCGATGGCGTCTTCTTTCACGATGCCGCCGAGCGTGCCGCGCTGGCCGAGGTACAGCTCCACCTGAATGTCTTCCGGCGCCAAATTGCCCAGTTGTACGCGGGCTTTAAAGTTCACCTTGTCGCCCATTAAAATGGCTTTTTCGGGCTGGGGGGTGGCGTCGGTCACGCTGACGCGGTACCAGTTTTCGGCGATTCTGCTTCTCCACTGGGCGACGGCTTGCGCTTTGCCTTCTTCCTGCAGAATCATGCCGTAGTTGTTGGCCGGAATGTAAAAGCGTTCATAGTATTCTTTTACCATACGGTTGGTGTTGAATACGGGCGCGATGTGTTTGACGGATTCTTTCATCAAATTAAGCCACGTGGAAGAAAGTCCATTTTCATCTTTAGTATAGTACGCCGGGGCGATTTCCTGTTCAATCAAGTTGTACAGAGATTCGGATTCCACCGCATCGCGTTCTTCGGCGGATTTATAGTTTTCCGGGCCGCCGATGGACCAGCCGAAATCGCACGGGCCGACTTCGTCCCACCAACCGTCGAGCACAGAGAGCGCGAGCGCGCCGTTTAAGGCGGCTTTCATACCGCTGGTGCCGCTGGCTTCCATGGGGCGCATAGGGTTGTTGAGCCACACGTCCACACCTTGTACCATATAGCGGGCGGTGTTCATGTTGTAGTCTTCCACGAATACGATTTTGCCTTTAAAGCGCGGATCATTCTGCGTAAGGCCCACGATGAGTTTGATAAACTCTTTACCCGCCGTATCGGCCGGGTGCGCTTTACCGGCAAATACAAATTGCACGGGGCGGGTAGGGTTGTTGACGATTTTGTCGAGGCGGTTTAAATCTTTAAAGAGCAGCGTCGCGCGTTTGTACGTGGCAAAGCGGCGCGCAAAGCCGATAGTCAGCACGTCGGGGCGGAGCACTTTGCTGTTTTTCTTAACGGTCATCAAGTCAAAGCCCTGGCGGGTCAGCTGGCGTTTCAAGCGGTTTTGCACCAGGTCGATGAGTTTGTTTTTGCGTACGGAATGGACGTTCCACAATTCTTCGTTGGGAATGTTATCCATTTTGGCCCAGGCTTCGGTGTCGGAAGGGTCGATTTCGCCGCGTTGGTCGTTGTTGAACAGGTATTTGCGGTACAGTTCGTTGAGTTCGTGCGAAATCCAGGACGAGCTGTGAATCCCGTTGGTAATGCTGGTTATTGGCACTTCACTCACGGGCAGACCGGGCCAGAGGTTATGCCACATTTCGCGGCTGACGAGGCCGTGCAGTTTGGCCACGCCGTTGCAGAAAGCGGACAGACGCAGCGCGACGACCGTCATGCAGTAGGTGGCCGATTCGGGCGTTTCTTTGCCCAGCGCCAAAAAATCGTCCCAAGAAATGTGCATTTGGTCCGCATAGCTTTGCATATATTTGCGTACGAGGGCGGGATCAAAATGTTCGTTTCCGGCGATGACGGGCGTATGCGTGGTGAATACGGAGGACGCCCATACGATTTCGCGCGCTTCGGCGAACGAAAGGTGTTTTTCGTTCATAATATCGATAATGCGCTGGAAAAGCAGGAACGCGCTGTGCCCTTCGTTGATGTGGAAAACGGTGGGTTTAATGCCCATGGCCTGCAGGGCTTTTACGCCGCCGATACCGAGGACCACTTCCTGGCGGATGCGGTTTTCGCGGTCGCCGCCGTAGAGTTTTTCGGTAATGGCGCGCTGTGCGGGGGTGTTTTCCTGCAGGTTGGTGTCTAACAGGTAAAGGGAGGTGCGTCCTACGGGTACGCGCCAAATGCAGGCTTTGACGGTTTCCGCTCCGAGCGGAATGTCTATGGTGATTTCGTTTCCGTTGGCGTCGGTCACGCGGGTGACGGGCATGTGGGCCCAGTCGTTATCCGGGTATTCTTCGTTCTGCCAGCCTTCGCGGTTGAGTACTTGCTGCACGTAGCCTTGTTTGTAGAAAAGGCCTACGCCGATAATCGGCATACCCAGGTCGCTGGCGGATTTCATATGGTCGCCCGCGAGCATCCCCAGGCCGCCGGAATAAATCGGAAGTCCTTCACCGATGCCGTATTCCATCGAGAAATACGCCGCCAGCAGGTTGCCGTTTTCGCGGCGGTGCTGTTGGTACCAGGTTTGCGGATTGTTTTTATAGTTGTAGTAGGCTTCTTTGACTTGGTTTAAATTGTTGACGAACATTTCGTTTTTGCTGAGTTCTTCAAAGCGTTTTTGCGGCACGCAGCCCAAAAACCATTTCGGGTTGCGTTTGGCGGCGGTCCACAGTTTGGAATCTACCTGTACGAAAAGCAAGATGGCCTGCCAGTTCCAAGTGAACCACATGTCATTAGCCAACTCTTCCAAAAACTTGATGTTTTCGGGCAGGTTGGGCTGTACGTTAAAGGAATGGATTTTCATTCAATTTCTCCCCTGTCAAAATATATATTCAGATTATATAAAATTCGGAGTTTTTCCTGGAATAAAAAATCCGCCTTCCCGGTTGGGAAAGCGGATTTTTGGTACAAGAATGATTACAAGACCGCGCTTAAAATGACGAAGTACGCAATCATAAGGGCAAGGCCCAGGCCGAAAGCGGCTTTGGCCCATTCTTTGCTTTTAATACCCAGTTTGCTGGCGCAGATGATGTTGGGAATGTTTCCCGGAATCAGCATGCCGCCGGAAACAATTAAGCTCATTAAGAGGAACGTCAGCGTGCGGGTGCTGATATCGGGCGTTACTTCGATGGCGGCCAGGGTGGCGTTGTCCAAGACGGCGGAGAGCATGTTAATCCAGTACAGCCAGTTGGCCGACAGGTGCGAAATGGTCTGCATGGCAAGCGGTTTTAAGCCGTCACCTAAGAATACAAGCGCCATTACAAACAGGTACACTTTGGCCGCGCGCACGACAATGCTTTTAACGGAGTGTTCGTCCGCTCCTTCTTTTACGCCGGGAGCGTGGCAGATGGGGCATTCGCGCAAAGAGCTCGCCATGCCGGACATAAACAAAATACCGCCGAGGACATACCAACCCAAGTGATCAATTAAAAAGAAGAAATCGGCGTTGTGCGGTTCGCCCGCCAGTTTGGAGAGCACTACAGTGCCCAGCGGCTCGCCGATGGAGGTCAGCACCGCGCCCATACCAATGGAAAAACACGAAAACGTGACGAGTTTAATGCGTCCTTTGCGTTCCAGCGGCAACATGACGGTCACTTCGGCCAAAATAAGCGCGGCAATAATAGCTGTAATCAAGCTGGAGGTTATGCCCAGTAAAAATACGATTAGGAAAAGCGTCCAGCGCAGGCCGATTTTTTTGACGGCCCAATGCGTCAAGTGCTGAATGTTTTTGTTAAATTTGCGGAATAAAAGCCCCGCGATAAGCACGGCCAACGTGATTTTAATCGGGTCTTCCAGTGCGGTCAGCACTAGATGCCCGCTCCACATTTTGGATACAGTTACGGCGAACGCTCCGCATAAAAACAGGAACGCTTCCAGATTCTCTTCCACTTTGTGGACGGTCAGCGGCAAAAACAGCACTACCGCAATCAGCGACGATAATAACACCGTCTGCAACGTCGTTAATTCCATACAACCCCCTTGTCCGTCCGGGTAGTCGGACGGAGATATAAAAAAACGTCCCGTACGAGATTCGAACTCGTGATCTCCGCCTTGAGAGGGCGGCGTCCTGGACCACTAGACGAACGGGACTTATATATTCATTTTATCATAAATAACAAGGAGTTGGTAAGATGTTTTGTTTGGGTTTCTCCTATCAAGGTCTTGTGGACAGATTTATAGCGCTTGTTTATTCGTAGCCGGCGATATGTCCAAAATAATATGGATCAATGAATCAAAAGAGCGCAGTGGAAAAGGGTGCCCTGCCCTGAGCCTTGACCCGTTTTTTTTTTTTGATACCATAGGGATAATTTCTGTATAAGAGGGGGGTATATCCCATGCATAAAAAACGCGGGTTTACGCTTATAGAATTGTTAGTTGTCGTATTAATTATCGGTATTTTGGCTTCCGTAGCACTGCCGCAGTACCAAAAAGCGGTGATGAAAAGCCGGACGGTAAACGCGCGTGTTTCTTTCTCCGCACTGGAAAAAGCCCAACAGGAATATTATATGGCCAACGGGGAATATGCGGCGGATTTATCCGCACTGAGTATACAGATTCCCACGCCCGCTGTTTGTAATGGTAATACTTATTGTTCCATTTCTGCGGCGCCGGGTATCCGGCTGGAATGGGTGTGGAAGTGGCCGCAGGAAGATGAAAAGCACCGCTGTATAGCCCTTGAGGGCAGCCAAACGGCCAATTCCGTGTGCGCGTCGTTCGGCGGGAGAAAATTCCGTGCGGAAAATGGCGAAAATTTCTATACGATTCCATAGAGGAGTTTTTACGTTTCTGGGACCTAAAATGCTAAAATATAATAAATATCCGCTTTTTATCATTATCCCAAGGAGTCATATATATGGAAATCGGCATCGTAGGCTTGCCCAACGTGGGCAAATCCACCCTTTTTAACGCGCTTACCTGCGCGGGTGCGGAAGCCAGCAACTATCCGTTTTGCACCATTGAACCCAACGTGGGCATTGTGCCCATACCGGACAAACGGTTGGATAAACTGTTTGAAATGTTCAAACCGCCCAAGAAAACGGCCGCTTTCATTAAGTTTGTGGATATTGCGGGTATCGTCAAAGGCGCTAGCCAAGGCGAAGGCCTCGGCAACAAGTTTTTAGCCAACATCCGCGAGGTGGACGCCATTATTCACGTCGTGCGCCTGTTTGATGACGACAACGTTACCCACGTAATGAACTCCGTGGATCCCTTGCGCGATATTGATATCATCAATACCGAACTCATGCTTGCCGATTTGGAGAGCGCGACCAAAATCTGCGACCGCTTGGGTTCCAACGCCAAAAGCGGCAAGAAGGAAGCCGTCGCCGCGTGGGAACGCATGAAAGAAATCAAAGCCGCGCTGGAAAACGGCAAGCCCGTCAGCTCGCTCGGGTTGGAGCCGGAAGAATTAAAAGAATACCAGTTTTTGACGGCCAAACCCGTTTTGTACGTTGGTAACAATTCCGAAAAACGCAATGCCGCCAATGCCGATAAGGTGGCTGCTTTTGCCCAAGCAAACGGCGCGGGATTTGTGGAACTGTGCGTTAAATTTGAGGCTGACATCGCCGAATTTAGCGAGGAGGAAAAACACGCGTTTCTCGCCGAAACGGGCAACGATTATACCGGCCTTGAAAAAGTGGTGCGCGAAGGGATGAAACTTTTAAAACTGTGCACCTATTTTACGGCCGGGGAAGAAGTGGAAGTGCGCAGCTGGCTGATTCCCGTGGGGTGTTCCGCGCCGCAGGCGGCGGGCAAAATCCACAGCGATTTTGAAAAGAAATTTATCCGTGCCGATGTGTATACCTTTGACGACCTCGTCAAATACGGCGACGAAAAAGCCCTGCGCGAACACGGCCTTATCCGTTCCGAAGGCAAAGATTATATTGTAAAGGACGGCGACGTTTGCCTGTTTAAAATCAATGCCTAACATTACCTGTAAACATTTCGGCGTCTGCGGCGGCTGCTCGCTCTTAAACCTGTCTTACGAAGAACAGGTGGCTAAAAAGCGCGCCAAACTGCAAGATACCTTGAGAGATTTTTGGACGGAAGAAATCCCCGTTACGGTAACGGACGAACCCAAGAATTTCCGCAACAAAGTGGAACTCGGTTTTTGCCACCAAGTAAAATGGCGCGACGATTACGATAAAAAGGATCCCGCCAACAAAACCCGCCCGTTGGAATTTGAGCAGACGCTCGGCTTTAAACTTAAAGGCCGCTGGGATCGTGCGGTGGACATTGAAGAATGTGCGTTGTTTAATGAAAAACTCGTCCCGCTTTTGGCCGCTCTTCGCGCGTGGGCGAAAGAAGAAAATTTGGAATACTACGACCAGCGCAAGCACACGGGCGTACTGCGTCATTTAATGGTGCGCGAAGGAAAAAACACGGGCGAAGAAATCGTGGTGCTGTTTGTAACGGACGATTTCAACGAAAAAACCTTTGTAAAAGCGGTGGAAAGCGTACTGCCCGACGCCAACATTATGGCGGCCGTCAACAACGGGCTGGCCGATACGGCCGCGCCGGAGTCCTTGCGTGTTCTAAAAGGCAAAGACCATATTTTTGAAAAAATCATATTGACGGACGAAACGGGCAAAACGGTGCGCGAAGTGGTATTTAAACTGTCCCCTCAGTCGTTTTTCCAAACCAACACCAAAACGGCGCAAAAGATGTACTCCCGCGTGCGGGGTATCGTTAAAAAAATTGCGCCCAAACGTATTTACGATTTATATGGCGGCGCGGGCAGTTTTTCCCTGTCCTGTGCGGACTTGTGCGAAAAAAGCGTGTGCGTGGAAAGCGTTGCGCCCGCCATTTACAACGGGATTGAAAACGCCAAACTAAACGGCGTTTCCAACGTGCAGTTTTTCTGCGCCAAGGTGGAAGATTTCGTTAAAGAACAGCCCATTGAACGCAAAGACGCGCTCATTATTTTGGATCCGCCCCGCGGCGGTATGCACCCGCGCGCGGCCAAAGCGGTGGCCGAATCGGGTGTGGAAAATGTGCTGTATATTTCCTGCAATCCCGTTACATTGGCAAACGACTTAAAAATCCTTACTCAACACTACGACATTTTAAATGCGGAAGCGTTTGATTTTTTTCCGCACAGCGACCATATTGAAACGTTTGTGCAACTAAAACTGAAATAATTTTCGGGTATTCGTCCGACAGGAAGCAGGATGACTTTACAAGACTCTTTAAAATCGTTAAATCCCCAGCAGTTGGAAGCCGTCCATTATAATGACGGCCCGTGTCTTATCGTGGCCGGTGCCGGAACGGGCAAAACCAAAACGCTGACGACAAAAATCGCCAAGCTGATTGCGGACGGGTATAATCCGGCCCGCATATTGGCCGTTACGTTTACCAACAAGGCCGCGCAAGAAATGCGCGAACGCGTGGAATCGCTTGTCGCGGGGGCGGGCAACCGCGTGTGGATTCACACGTTTCACTCGTTTGGCGTTCGTATTTTGCGTCAACACGCGGGAGCATTGGGCCTTTCGCGCGATTTTGCCATTTACGACGATTCAGACCAAAAGAAAGTCGTCAGTTTGATTTTGGAGCAAATGGGGATTAAAGACCCCAAAAAAGAAATCAGCCAAATCGTCAGCCAGATTTCCCGCGCCAAAGACGATATGGTTTCGCCCGATACAATGATGCAAAGCGCTACGGCCAGCGGGCTTGATTTTAAAATCCGCGCCGCCGAAGTGTACCGTCGTTACGAACAGAAACTTAAAGAGGCGGGCGCATTGGACTT
The DNA here is from genome assembly GCA_945483375.1 of uncultured Elusimicrobia bacterium. GTDB lineage: Bacteria > Elusimicrobiota > Elusimicrobia > Elusimicrobiales > Elusimicrobiaceae > Avelusimicrobium. The sequence continues at coordinate 253 of CALYRQ010000021.1, read as the reverse complement.
TGGCGATTTACTCGTTAAAACGGTTGTCCTTTTGCGCGACCACGAGGATATCCGTTCCTATTATCAGGAATTTTTCCAGTATATTTTGGTGGACGAGTACCAGGACACCAACCATACCCAGTACCTAATTACCAAAATGCTGGCCGCCAAACGCCGAAAATTGTGTGTGGTGGGGCGGAGAAGATTTGGAAGAACCTTTTCTTTTGTGATTTCAAATACTTTACCAAAACCAAGTCCGTGTTCCGGCAGAATT
>CALYRQ010000020.1 GCA_945483375.1 uncultured Elusimicrobia bacterium | reverse complement strand
CAGAAAACGACCAATAAAGAAAGTTTATTCATAAATTTTATTATAGAAAAAAAAGCCCCCATCCGCACCCATAAAAAGAGAGCGGACCAGCAAGTCCGCTCTGAGGTTAAAACCGTTCGTCCAGGCCATGCGCCGTTTCACACGGCTTGGAAAACGGCCCGTTTGCCGACACACCGCCCCAAGCGTTTTACGCCCGGGGCGATATTCGGCACAGATTATTTATATTTGGCCTGAGATTTAAAGAAATCAAACACTTTGCGTTCCGTAAGCGTAGCCAAAATGTGGGCTTTACGTTCGTTGAAGAAAGCTTTGATTTTCTTTTCGTCTTCTTTGTTCTGGGCGTTAGAGGACAAGCTCTTGTCCAGTTCCGCCTGCCAGTCGGCTTCCGCCGCTTCCAGGTTTTCTTTCTTGGCTACGGCGTGCACGATGTAGCCGATGCGCAAGTCTTTTTCCACGCTGGGGCGGATGCGTTCTTCGAAACTTTTGCGTTGTTCATCGGTCAGCTGTTCGGGTTTAAGCTGCGTCATGCTGCGCACAAAGTTATTCAAAGAAGATTCGGTATATTCTTCCACCAGGCTCTGCGGGAGTTCAAAATTGTTCATTTTGACGAGGTGGTTTTCGATCTGGGCGATTTCGTCGCGGCCAGACGCCTGTTTGGCTTCCGCGTCCAGGCTTTCTTTTACTTTGGCTTTCAAAGCGTCCAGGGTTTCAAAGCCCATATCTTTGGCAAAGCTGTCGTCCAAGGCGGGTACGATTTTGTTTTTAATGTCGTCTACCGTTACGTGGAAAGAAAGCGTATCGTTGCCTTCTTTGGTTTCGATGTCTTTCACGTCGCCTTTTTTCAACCCTTTGATACCTTCGGCCAAGGCGGGATTGGTTTGCGGGGCGGCCATTTCGACGAGTTCGCTGTCGGCGCTTAATTTATAATCGTCCGCGCCGTTGCGTTTGCCGGTATAGTGGATAACGGCAAAGCAGTTGTCGTCAATGACGGCGCCTTCGGCGGCGCTTTCCAAGCGGGCGTTGGCGTCCAGCACGCGGTTCAAATTTTCCATTACGTCTTCGTCCGTGGCGGTTTCGGGCTTTTTGGCGATTTCGATGCCTTTGTAGTCGCGCACGTCAAATTCCGGGGCGACGTCCACGGCGATTTCGAAAGAAAACGCTTTTCCGTCGTCAAAATTGGCGAAATCGGCTTTGGTTAAAACGGGCACGGCAACCGGGTCGAGCTTGGCGTCGGCCACGGCGGCGTTGATGGCGGCTTTGACCGTCAAATCCAGCGCGCGTTCTTTAATGTGTCCGCCGAAGTTTTGTTTTACTAAATCGAGCGGTACTTTACCGGCACGGAACCCCTGCATCTGCGCGCGGGACTGCACCTGCACGGCGGCGTTTTGGAAACATTTGGTTACCAGTTCGGGGGCGGCTTCGACGGACAGCGTTACGCGGCAGCCTTCTTTGCCTACTTGTTTGGTTTTTACTTCCCCGGCCTGGGCGGTTTTGAAAATGGACATGCTAAACACTCCTCTTTTTAATTCGGCTGCGCCGAAATTATCTGGACGGAGAGGGACTTGAACCCTCACGGATTGCTCCATACGCTCCTAAGGCGTACGCGTCTACCGGTTCCGCCATCCGTCCTTATTTATATTTCTTATTTATAGAAAAACTAAAAGTGGGCCATGTGAGGCTCGAACTCACGACCTTACGCTTAAGAGGCGTCTGCTCTACCAACTGAGCTAATGGCCCAAAACAGGTTATATAGATTATAGCAAAAAACGACCGGGCGGGTAAACGTCCGCACGCGGCGCATTGTTTAAAGAAGATAACTTATTTTAGCAAATTTTCTTCTTCGGAGCAAGTGAAAAACAACGGTTGACAACCCCGCCGATAAACAAATACAATACCGTTATCCCAACTCCGTTTACAGGAAATTACATGATGAAAAACAAACTGCCGTTTGTGCTGGCCGCCTGCCTATGCGCGGGCGCGTTTACAGCCTCCCCCGCCCAGGAATTCGATTTCGAAGATATCGACTCCCTTTTAGAAGAAAATACGCTTACCGACGTTTCCGGCCGTTACGCCGCCGTTCTGCAAAATTATCTGCACGAACGCGCCGCACGCCTGGGATACGATTCCGCCGCCGGCCAGTTAAACGCCCGTTCCGCAGACGCGGACGGACACGCCCAACGCGCTTTCAAAAATGTGTGGGAACGATTAAAAGACGTCCACCCCGCCAACCTTTCCGCCGCCAAACAAGTGGATTTTGAACTTCTGCAAAACGCGGTGGACAACGACCTGCGCCATGCCGCCCAAAACCGCTCGGCAAACGACCCTTTATATTACGCCGAAGCGTTTGACGCACTGTACGACGTCTACTTAAACCCCTCCGTCTCCCCCGCCAAGAAACGCGCCGATTTGACCGCCCGGATGGCGGCCTTAACGGAAGAAGCCCAACAGGCCGAAAAAAACCTTTCTAGTCCCTCCGCATTTTTGGCGCAGTTGGCGATGGAAAAAGCGTATTACGCTTATCTTTCTTTTGACGAACTGGGCGACTTTTTGGCCCAGGGCGCGCAGGACGATTTCGCCCTCGCCCAAACGCAACTGGATACGCGCAACGCCAAACGCGCCGTCAAACGCATGTTTGATTTGTTCAAACGATTGTCCCAGGAAGAAAACGGGCAGGACTTCCGCCTGGGCGAAACCGCTTACGCCGAATTGCTGGCGCAGGAATACCAAATCCCGGATTCCCCCGCCAAACTGCTTAAACGGCTGGAAGCGACCACCCGCGCCGCACGGCAGGATTTTTCCGCCGCACTGGAACCGTTTTTGGAACAAACCGAAGCGGAGGACGAAGTTACTTTGGTGGAAGATTTAAACGGTGCGCCGCAGGCGGCGGCCAAACAGACGGCCTCCAAAAAGAAAAAAGCCAAAAAAGGCCAACCCGCCGAACGCAGCGCGCAGGATTTTTACGCCGTAGCCAAACGAGCCTTTAACGTTCAGGACGAAACCGATTACACCGCCGCACTGCAACGCCAGGCGGGCGAATGGGCCGCCGCACTGGTGCAAAACAACGTCCTGGCTGCACCCCTTCAAGCGGTTGCCGTGCGCCCGATGCCGCAATATTACACCTATACCCGCGCGTTTAAACTGCGCCCGTCCTACACGGGCGGAACGCCGGAACTTTTACTGCGCCTTCCGGCGGGCAATACGCTCGCGCGCCAGGAACAACTCAAGCGCGATTTCAACACGCCCGCTTTAAAATTGTTAACGGCCAAACAGTTGGTGCCCGGCGGTTATTACCAAAACGCCGCGGGCAAAAACTGGTCCGTCTGGCGCAGAGTCTATCCGTCCGTCACCACGGCCAACGGCTGGCAGGAATACGCCGCGCAGGTGGCCAAAGAACAGCATTTAATCGTAACGGACGAAGAACTCGCTTACGCCGCCTGGGACGCCTATCGCCGCGCCCTGGCCGCGGAACTGGACGTAAAACTGCAGACCAAGCGTTTTTCGTACACGGACGCGCTGAATTATCTGATGCAGGAAAACGGCTTTGAACAGGCCGACGCGGAAGAAATGCTCAAAGAATTAGCCGCCTCCCCCGGGGCCGCCGTCAGCCGCCAATACGGTTTGGAACTTTGGCAAAACGTGCGGGAAAAAATCCGCAAAAAAATGGGTAAAAAATTCAACCTGGCGGACTTCCACCAAAAAGCGCTGTTAACGGGTAACGTGCCCCCGGCGGACGTGGAAAAAGAAATCAACCGCCTGTACGAAAAAGACAAAAAGAAGAAAAAAGACTTATTTTAGACTGCAAAAAATATCCCCCGGCACAGCCGGGGGTTTTCTTTAGACAAAAAAACGGAACGCAAACAGAATTTGCGTTCCGTGTTGTGAAACCGTCGAAATAAACGTCAGTTGGACGAAGCTATCAGCGCATAGCCGTCCACTTTGCCGTCCGCGTCCTTGCAGACGAATACGTCCCAGGCCGTATCTTCGTACAAACCGTTTTCGTGCAAGATATCCATGCGTACTTGGAACGCATTGGAGGAACAGGCCTTTTCCGCCGCGCGGAACATCCGTTTGGATAAATCGTCGTTGCGGATAAGCTCGGCAAAGAAATCCCGCCCCAGCAAATTATGCACCCGGCGGCCGGTGATTTTCAGCAACGCTTTGTTCACATACGTTACCTGATAATCCAAATCCACCATCACGGCAGGCATTTCCACATATTCCAACGTACGCGCGAGCGAACGGGACGCGTCGCTAAGCATTTTTCCCGTTTGGCGCAGTTCAATGCGAAGGCCCAACAGCTTGGACATCAGACCCATCAGTTCTTCGGCCCCCTGGCAGAAGCTGCGCCGCGGCACGCGGGAGGCAAAGCATAATGCGCCCTGCACTTCTCCCCCCACATACAAAGGAGCGGCAATCAAAGAGCCAAACCCTTTGGCCTTATGCAAACAGCGTTCGCAGGAAGTGTTGTCCAGGTCCGGCAGCATGACGACGTTTCCGTCCGCCACGTCCACCAAACACTCTTCCACCGGGAATTCCATTTGGCGTTCCAAATGAAAATCGTTCTTGGTGACGTATATAACCATGCTTTCCTGATGTTCTTTCCCTTGCTGAAAACGCAACACCAGGCCCGCATCCGCATGAAAAATTTTCTGCCCGAACGCCAAAATTTTATCCACCTGGTCCGTAATGCTGACGCCGGGCTCGCGCGTCATGCGGTAGAGTTCGCGGATTTGCTCGTCGTACACGTGGCTTTCGGACACGTCTTTCGCCCACAGCACGGCTTCGGCGCGGCCCGAAATGGGCGTTACGGTCACTTCAAAACGGCGCAGTACGTCCCGCACCGTCCATTCAAATTCAAAGCGGGTACTGACGTTGATGGAAAGCGATTCCTTAATCGAAAACAGCGCGCGGGACGCCGCCTCTTCCGGCCAGAACTGCAAGGGCGTTTTATCCAGGAAGATTTCCTTTGCCTCTGCATTGGAGATATAGTCCAGGTTGGAATACGCTTCCAGGGCGCGGCCGTCGCTGTCCGTTTTTAAATACAAGCCGGGCAACGCTTCGCGCACGCTTTTCAGTTCGCGCGCTTCTTTGGAATCTTTGGAGATTTGGTCCATTTGGCTTGTTAAGTCGTGCACGACGGCGAGCGCGGCGTCTTTCCCCGGCAAATCAAGCGCGGTTACCACCACCTGCGCGGCAAAGCCGTCTCCTTCTTTTTGACGCACCGACACGCGGAACGACGCTTTGCCCTGCGCGGCTAATTCCTGTTCGGCGCGGGCCAGCGCGGCGGCGGGAGAACCGTCAGCACGCGCCGGGTCGAAAAACAGGTCTTTAAATTCCATATGCACCAATTCATCGTGTGAAAAACCCGTTTTTTGGGAAAGGAACTTGTTGGCCTGTTCAATCAAGCCGAAATGTCCGCCGTCAAGCAAAATGGAAAACACAACGCCGTCCGTCGCTTCCAACAGTGCGCTGAGCTGGGCGGAACGTTCTTCCAAAATTTTCATAATTTGGCGGTGAAACGCCAAACTGCGAAGCACGAACAAGTAACGGCCGCCCGTTTCTTTGACGGCGGTTAAACGCACGGCGCACGTTTCCAGCCCGCTGCCCACCGTAACGGCATATTCCCGGTTGGAAAGCACGCCGTCCTGCGCCAATGTTTTTAAATCTTCTTCAAACCCGGGCAACGAATCCGGCGCGATAACCGCCCGCACATCTTGGCCTTTCAGTTCATCTTCTTTCAGCTGGCAGAGTGAGCAAAACATGTCGTTACAAACTTCTATTTTAAAATCTTCCGAACACAACACATACGGTTCGCTGTTGGGCAAAACCAACATTTCTTTGGCGGTTTCCGGCACGCCGGCTGGCAACACGGGCGGCGGAGGCGGAACGGGCGTACTGCGCCTGACGAGCGGCTTACGGCCGGAAGGCGGCGCGGGAGGTGTTTTTTCCTCCCCTTTGCGCTGGAGGTAGACGACGTAGTCCGCCTCTACGGTGCCGTCCTTGGAATCGCGCTTGTTAATCGGCACAAAGGTCACCGCGAGCGGGATTTTTCCCTCCCCGTTAATGCGGCCGGGGAACATGGCTTCCGCCCGGGCGAAATCAAATACGTAATCCATCTGCGCCGGAAGGCCCTGTTTGAGTTTTTTGCGCGCTTCCAGCTTAACCGCGGGGCGCATATATACGTTGCGGTAGAAATTTTTGTCCGCTTCCGTGAAGCCGAACATCTTGCGCGCGGCTTCGTTCATGACGGAAATATAGCCTTTGTTGGACAGAATGACCGCCGGCGTAACGTCTTTTTCAAACGCGGCGCGGAAACTTGCGCGCTCGGTTTTTACGTCGCGCAGCTGGCGGTTGGAATCCGTCACGTCGCGCACGAAGCCCAGCACGATGCGCCGCCCCAAATAACGGGACGAAACGGCCGCGAACTCGGCTTCCGCTTCGCCGCCTTTTTTCTTCATAAAGTGCAGTTCAATGGCGCCGCCGGCGTTACGCGCGCCGGAGAGAACGGCGTCGTACTTGTCTTTTAAGAACATGCGGTGGTCTTCGGCCACAAAGTCCGCCAGCGGGCGGCCGGTAACGTCTTTTACTTCTTCAAAACCCAGGAGGCGACAGAAAGCGCGGTTTGCGTACATGATTTTGCCTTCGTCCAAAATCATAAAACCTTCGCGGGCGTTTTCCATGAGCAGGGTGTTTTTGTCGCTGGCCTCGCGGATTTGTTTTTCCATTTTGGTTTTGGCGGTAATATCTTCCGACACCATCAGCAGACAGTTGGGAGTACCGTCCGAATTAAATACCGGCGTTTTGACCGTGTGCATAATTTTAACGCCTTCGCTGGCGGTGGAAACGAGTTCCTGCGGGATGTTTTGTTCTTTGCGGCTTTCGAATACGCGCAGGTCCGCGTCGCGCAGGAATTCGGCCTGGTCTTTGTTAATGTCCGAGCGGTAAGACGTGCGGCCGATAACGTCCGCCGAACTGGCACCGAAAAGCTCTTCGCTCTTTTTGTTCCAGACGATGTACTTCCCGTCATAATTTTTAACCGACAGCGCCACCGGCAGCTGGTTGATCAGCGTTTCCAAAAAGTTTTTGGCGTCGATAATGGCGCGTTCCTGTTTTTTCTTTTCGGAAATGTCTTCCGCCACCGTCAGCACCATAAACGGTTTGCCGTCTTTGTCAAACACGGGTACTTTGATTAAGTGCAAGAGCAATTTATCGCCGCGTTTGGTAACGTACGTTTCTTCCGGGAATTCCAAGATTTTGCCCGTTTTAAAAATGGATTTTTCGCGTTCGCCGTAGAAATTGTCTTCAAAACGGTATTCCGTTTCGCCGGTAAATATTTCCAGAGAACGGCGGTTGACGAACGAAACTTTATCGTCCACCGTGCGCGCATAAATGGCCACAGGTACGTGTTCCAAAATGGCCTGCAGGGCGTTCTTGGTTTCCATCAGATTGCGTTCCTGTTCGCGCTTTTCGGTAATGTCTTCCACCAGCGTAATGACGTATTGTTCGCTGTGCTCGTCGGACGAAACCGGCACTTTCACCAGGTGCAAAATCTTCTTCTCCCCGGTGGCAGTGGCGTATTCTTCTTCCGGGATGTCCAGCGTTTTGCCCTCGCGCAGGATTTCCTGCTCGCGGCCCATGTACTGGCTCACCTGCTCCGCCGTTTCGTGCGGCAGCGCGCCGTTTTCGGCGTAAGCGTCTTCCGTCACGTTGCCAAACAGCGAGTTACACACCGTATTGCGGAACAGCATCCGTCCGTTCACGTCGCGCGCGTACAATCCGATCGGCGCGTTTTGCAAAATCCCCGTCAAAAATCCGTTCACGCGGCGGATTTCCCGTTCTTGTTGGCAGCGCGCGGTAATATCTTCCACAATCGTCAGCACCAGCGGCTTGGGGCCCGCGTCAAACAGAGGGACTTTAATCATGTGGATGATTTTTTCGTTGCCGGAGGAATCGATATACACTTCTTCCGGGTAATCGCACGCTTTGCCGTCGCGCAAAATCTGCTGTTCGCGCTGGTGGTGGGAATTGATTACTTCCGCGGTTTGGTATTCGTGGGGCTGATCCGTGTGTTTGGGGTCGCACTCGTTTAAAACCTGCATGCTTTGTTGATTAAAAAACGTCATTTTCGAATCGCAGTAGCGCGTATACAGGCCGAGCGGGATGTTATCCAAAATAGCCTGCAAAAGCGTACGGTTGCGCTGCAGGTCCTGCTCGTACTGATGTTGGGAGGTAACGTCTTCGTACAGGCTCAGCACAAAGCGCGGTTTGCCGTCCGGCCCGGGAAGCGTCGTTTTGCTGACGGAAAGCACCCGCTCCTCCCCTTTGGCATTTTTGTACGTAAGCCGCACGCCCTCCCGGGGCTGTGCGCCAGAGCGCAGTTCTTCGTCCATACGGCGCACGGACTGCACCACTTCTTTGGGCAAAAAGCCGTATACGCTTTGGTTCAGCGTCTGGGCCGTTTTATAACCGAAAAGTTTTTCCGCCGCCGTGTTCCACTGCAGGCAGATACCGGCCCAGTTTTGCACCGTCACCGCCGAGGGATACCCGTCCACGAGCGAGGCCAAAAACGCTTTTTCCGCGTTTAACTGCCTAAAAAGGGGCACGTCTTCCAGCGTCAGCATGATAAACGGGGTGGACGCCAACGGACGCGCTCCCACACTGACGGATAACGCCTCCGCGTCCGGGTTTACGATATCAAGCACCATTTTTTTAGAGGAAGAAGCGTCCGAAAGCGAGCGGATTTGCGTCATCGTCAGCCCCAGGCGGTCCGCACGCGAAGACGCCAGCGACTTTACGTCCGTACGCAACAGCGCGGCCGCGGCCGGGTTGGCGAATACGATTTTACCCGTGGCGTCCAACAGCAGAACGGCCGTCGGGAATTGCTGTAAAAAAGCGTACATTTCGGGCGTAAGCGTTTTAACGGCGGAAGCGGAAGAGTTATCGGAACCGGAAAAAAGTGAAAAAAATTTATTGGACATAATCCCTCTGTGATATATTGGTGCGTACGAATATAATAATACGATTATATACTAATAAATTCCGCGCCCCGCCGCAACCATAAAGAAGAACGCGCCCGGCCGCGTGCGTACGGGGACGCCTTCTAACCATTTTTTGCGTCTTTGCGGCGCAAGAGCCCCCGCTATACTGCATACAGGGGGAATGATGAAACGGATTTTTTTATACTGCTTTTTGTTTGTCTGCGCCGCGGCGGCGTACGCGCAAAGCGCGCCGTACAAGCCGGCCACGGTCCGCGCGCCGGCGCAATACTTGTCCACCGACGCCTACGCGGTGGAAGACACCTGCCCCGGTCATGATATTCTAAAACAGTTCTCCTGCACCAAAAACGAACCGCCCGGGTTTAAATGTTTCGACGTGTATATGGTGGAGGGCGACCCCGTGGATTCCCAGCGTTACACCCTGCTGCAGGAAACGCTTGCGGAACAAAACGTTTCCGCCCAGCCTCCGTGCTCGTTTGATTCGTTAACCTGCGCCGATTTTCTGCACGCCCTGCGCTATAATTTGGCGTTTTCGTGGTATATCGACAATTACCCCTCTTCTTCGTTCCCGCAATGCGGGGAAACATATTCCTGCACGCGGTTATCCTGCTTCAGCCCACTGCCGGACGCGCCCGACGGCGCCCCCCGCTCCCAAAAACTCACCTGCGTATTTAAGAAAAACCAGATTTTCTTTTTGGGTGCCCAAATAACCTGCAAAGACAAAAACGCCCGCTGACGCTTCCCGCCCGGGCCCGTCAAATTGCTATAATGAAAGA
>CALYRQ010000019.1 GCA_945483375.1 uncultured Elusimicrobia bacterium | reverse complement strand
GCGGCACCGGCAAACAAACATGCGGCGGCCGCAATCATCCAATGTTTATTCATGTTACTTTCCCCCTAGTTTTTTGGTGAAACAATTTCTTACTACATCCTCATTTTAAAAAAGCGCACACAAAAAACCAACGTAAAAAAGTAATTAGATTTTTTCCGTACGCGTAAAAGACTTTTAAAATAAAAAAATGTAGAATAAAAGAACTTACCTTGTTTGACTCCTCGCTTACAATTTTTCCTTGCAAAAGGAGTCAAAATAGGTCTAAAAATCTGAAGAACGCCGAACGCCGTTCAGACGTTCACCGTTCGGGCCTAAATAAAAACTTAACAAAAGCAAAAAAAGCCAAGAACGACGAGTTTTACACCCAATATCACGACATAGCCAAAGAAATTCAAACCTATCTGGATTTCAACCCCGATGTTTTCCGCGGTAAAACAATCCTTCTCCCGTGCGACGACCCCGAATGGAGTAACTTTACCAAATATTTCGCCCAAAATTTCGAACGATTTGGACTTAAAAAATTAATCAGCACCAGTTACGCGGCGGAAAGTAAAAATATAAAATTTCCGTACCAACCCTCTTTGTTTGAAACGGAGTCCCCCCACTTTGACAAGGCAAAAACCGCCGTGAAAGGTAAAATTTTCATTTTAGATAAAGACTCCAACAAAAGCGGTAAAATTGACATTGACGACTTACAATGGGACTATCTAAAAGGCGACGGCGACTTTAGAAGCTCCGAAGTAAAAGCCCTGCGCGACGAGGCGGATTTTATCATTACAAATCCCCCGTTTTCCCTGTTTCGGGAGTTTTTGGCTTGGATTACCGAAGCCGACAAAAAATTTGTAATTATCGCCAATATGAATGCCATAACGTATAAGGATTCTTTTAAGCAAATCCAGCAAAATAAGTTATGGCTGGGCGCTTCCGGCTGTACGGCAAGGACTTATAAAACTTTATCGGGCCAAGATTTTAAAATGGGTAACACGACATGGTTTACCAACGTAGACCACGGCAAGCGCCACCAACCGCTTAAACTGATGACAATGGCCGATAACCTCAAATTCAGCCGCCATAAAGAAATTAAAGAAAAAGGATATCAAAAATACGACAATTACGACGCTATCGAGGTGCCGTTTACAGACGCTATCCCCAGCGATTACGACGGCGTGATGGGCGTCCCCATCAGCTTTTTGGATAAATACTGCCCCGAACAGTTTGAAATTATTTGGACTACAGATCGAGGAGGAGATGGGTATTTAAATCAGTATAAAAAACCCACACACGCTATGACGCTCCCGTTTTAGAAGGAAAGGGAATCTATAAACGCATTATTATCAAAAGGAAAACATCATGAAAACAAACCTTAAAACCTATACCGTTGAAGAAATTTGCCAAGGATTTGTGTATAACGAACTGGAAGGCAAAGGATTGTTTGGCTTGGCAGGAAAACTTACCATTCAGCCGGAATATCAACGCAATTACATTTATGCCGACGGCAAAAAAGACGTCGCGGTAATAGAATCTCTGTTAAAAGGCTATCCGCTCGGCCTTATTTATTTTAACAAAACGGCCAACGGCAAGTTGGAAGTATTGGACGGACAGCAGCGCATTACCAGCTTTGGGCGTTTTGTAACCAATAAATTCCCCGTTTTTGACGACGAAATTATTCCCCACTATTTCGACAGTCTGCCCAAAGACAAACAGGATAAAATTTTAAAAGCTTCCATTTTGGTGTACGAGTGCGAAGGCACGGAAAGCGAAATTAAAGAGTGGTTTAAAACAATCAACATCGCAGGCATACCGCTTAACGAACAGCAACTGTTAAACGCCGTCTATTCCGGCCCGTTTGTTACGCGTTGCAAAGAGGAATTTTCCAACTCTCAAAACGCGCAAGTTGACAAATGGAGCGCCTATATAAAAGGCTCCGCCAACCGCCAAGATTTTTTGGCTACCGCGCTGGACTGGGCCAGCCGCGGCCAAACGGGCGAATATATGAGCGCACACCGCTACGATACCGACATTACAGAACTAAAAACATATTTTAACTCCGTAATAGACTGGGCCAACAGCGTTTTCCCCAACGTAGAACGAGAAATGTGCGGGCTGGAATGGGGCCGCTTGTACGAAACCTATCACAAAACAGCCTACAATCCCCAGCAAGTAGACCGGGAAGTAAAAGAATTATACGAAGACCCATATATTAAAAACCACAAAGGTGTTTTTGAATACATTTTGGGAGGAGCCAAAGCCCCCCAATTATTGAACGTACGCGTATTTGACGATGCCGTCAAACGCCGCGTCTATGCCCGCCAAACCGCTGCCGCAGAAGCCGAAAAAATTTCCAACTGTCCGCTCTGCGCCGTCAGCAATAGTGCAAACAAAAACCGCATTTGGCGGATAACAGATATGGACGCCGACCACGTAACCGCTTGGAGCAAAGGCGGTGCGACGGACGAAAAGAACTGTCAAATGCTGTGTAAAATCCATAACCGCGCCAAAGGGAACTGCTAAATACGTTTGACACTTATCCCCCCAAATGTTATGATAAATATGTACTCGTAAAGAGCGGCTTGGCAACAAGCCGCTCTTTGCTTAAATAAGGCTCTACAAAAAGGAGTAATTATGAGAGACCCCAAAACTATTGAACAAACCGTCGCAAAGGCCCTTGAAGCCGGCGGCGTGGAACTGGTGGACCTGGTCATCCAAAACCAGGGCAAAAAGAAACTTTTGCAATTTTTCGTTGATAAAGTCGGCGGCGTGACGCTTGACGACTGCGGCGAACTGACCGATAAAATCGATTCCGTTTTGGAAATGGAAAATTTAATCGACGGTGCGTACATTCTGGAAGTATCTTCCCCCGGGGTGACTCGCGTACTTAAAAAACCCGCCCACTTTAAACAATTCCTCACCCAGCGCGTAAAAATTGTGCTGAAAGTGCCGCTTGAAGGCCGCGGATTTTTCACCGGCGTCATCGCTTCTGCCGACGACGAAGGTTTTACGTTGGACGACGGCACCAACCAGTACCGCTTCGCCTACGACAACATCAAAAAAGCAAACTTGGACCCTGTCCTTGAATTTTAATTAAGACCCAAAGGAGAACAACAAAAATGGAAGGAACCGCTAAAGATTTAATCCTGGCCCTGGAAGGCCTTGAAAGAGAAAAAAACATCAAACGCGAAGATATTTTGAAAACGATTGAAGACGCGCTCGTTTCCGCCCTTCGCAAGAACTTGGGCAAAACGGCCCAAATCAGCGCCAAAATCGACGTGGAAAACGGATCTATCAAAGCGTTCCAAACGCTCAACGTGGTGGAGTTGGTTACCAACCCGGAAACGGAAATATCCGTGGAAGACGCCAAAGCGCACCTTAAAAACCCCGCCGTGGGCGACGTGGTAACGATTACGCTGGAAGTGGAAGATTTCTCCCGCATTGCGGCGCAAATCGCCAAACAGGTACTGATCCAAAAAGTGCGCGGCATCGAACGCGACAACTTCTACAAAGAATTTAAACCCCGTGAAGGCGAAGTGATTACCGGCTCCGTGCGCCGTTTTTCCGACCGCGACATTATCGTCGACCTCGGCAAAGTGGAAGCCATCTTACCCTACTGCGAACAAATCAAAAAAGAACGTTACGTCAACGGTTCGCGCGTGAAAGCCATCATCACCAAAGTTTTGAGCCAAAACGACTTGGCCAATATCGGCGACGACCCGGTGCTCGCCCGCTATAAATCCGCCGCGTTCAAAATGGACAAAGGCCAGCGTGGACCGTATGTGATTCTCTCCCGCGCCAACGGTAAATTTTTAGAAGAATTATTTAAAGTGGAAGTGCCGGAAATCAACGAAGGCATCGTGGAAATCAAAAGTATCCAGCGCGACCCGGGTTTCCGCGCCAAAGTGATGGTGTCCAGCATTGACAATAAAATCGACCCCATCGGCACCTGCGTGGGCATGCGCGGCATCCGTATCCGCGCGGTCATGAACGAACTGTCCGGCGAACGCATTGATTTAATCAATTATTCCGACGATATTTCCACCGTCCTCATGAACGCCCTGGCCCCGGCTAAAGCCGATTTCGTAAAAATCGACAGTCTGAGCGAAAAACGCGCCACCGTCATCGTGCCGGACGACCAGCTGGCCATCGCCATCGGCAAAGACTGGCAGAACATTAAACTCGCCTCCAAACTGACGGGCTGGAATTTGGAAGTAAAGAGCGAAAGCCAAAAAGCCCAGGACGGCAAAGAAGCCAGCGACGCCGTACAGGCCGAACTTGCGTCCGTAGAAGGCATCGGCCCGAAAATGGCGGAAGTGTTGCAAAAATCCGGCTTTACGAGCGTGGAACAAATTGCGGAACTGGACGTGGAACATCTTTCCACCGTACAAGGCATTGGCGACAAAACAGCCGCCAAGATTATTGAAGGTGCCAAAAAATACGTAGCGGAACACTCCGCCGCGGCGCAGGAGGAAGTGAATGACGACCAAGAAAACAACTAATACCGAAGAGGAATCCTCCGTCAAGAAAAAAACCGCCGCTAAAAAAACCACGGCTTCCAAAACCGCCGCTAAAAAACCGGCCGCCAAGAAAACGACGGCGGCTAAAAAAACAACGGCCGCAAAAAAGCCCGCCGCCAAGAAAACGACGGCGGCTAAACCGCGCAAAACCGCGGCCAAGGCCAAAGCGGAAACGACGGAAAAATCCGTTGCGCCAAAAGCCGAAGAAGTAAACACGGCCAAATTTTCCGCGCCGGAAGTAAAGCCCGAAGTTAAAGCGGAAGAAGTAAAACAGAAACCCGTTTTGGAAAAACCCGCAGCGGAAAAACCTGCCCCGGCCGCCGCACCCGTGCAACCTAAACCGGAAGTGAAACCCGTTCAAACGCCCGCGCCGCAAGCGCGGCCGCAGGAACAGGTCCGTCTGCAGACTGCGCCCGTACAACAGCCCAAACCGCAGCCCCAGGCTGTGCCCGCGGCTCAGCCCAAACCGCAGGCTCCTGCTCAGCAACCGGCGCGCCATAACCGTCCGCAAGGCGGCAATTTCGACCGCCACGGCCACGCCAAACCCGTGCAGCCGCAAGCGCCCAAGAAAGACGAAAAAATCATTAAAATCGTCGGCCAGCCGACCGTAAAAGAATTGGCCGAAAAGATGAACATCAAAACCAACGATTTCATCAAAAAATTAATGATGATGGGCATTTTCGCCACGATTAACCAGCGGCTTGAAAAAGACATGATTGAACTTATCGTGGACGAATGCGGTTTTAAAGCCGAACTGGCCGAAGAAGATTTAACCAAAGAAGCCGCCGCACTGATGGAAACGCAGGACGATCCGGCCTCTTTAAAACCCCGCAGCCCGGTGATTACGATTATGGGCCACGTGGACCACGGTAAGACCAGCCTGTTGGACGCTATTAGAAAGTCCAACGTGGTGGCGGGCGAAGCCGGGGCCATCACCCAGCACATCGGCGCGTACCGCGTCAAAACGCCGCGCGGGATTTTAACATTCTTAGATACCCCCGGCCACGAAGCCTTTACCGCCATGCGCGCCCGCGGTGCGCAGGCCACAGATATCGTTGTCCTCGTGGTTTCGGCCACCGACGGTATCATGCCGCAGACGATTGAATCCATGGAGCACGCCAAAGCCGCCGGAACGCCGATTATTGTGGCGGTCAACAAAATTGACCTCCCCGGGGCCAACGTCGACCGCGTGAAACAGGACCTCGCCGCCCGCGGCCTTGTGCCCGAAGAATGGCAGGGATCTACGATTTTTGTAGAAATTTCGGCGAAGAAACACATCAACATTGATAAACTTTTGGAAATGATTGCCCTACAGGCCGAAATGATGGAACTCAAAGCCAACCCGGACCGACCCGGCGTAGGCGTCATTTTGGAAAGTAAGCGCGACAACAAACGCGGCGTGGTGGCCACGGTCCTCGTGCAAAAAGGCACGATGAAAGTGGGCGACCCGTTTATCGTGGGCACCAACTACGGCCGTATCCGCGCGCTGATTGACGAAAACTCCCAGCGCTACCAGAAAATCGGCCCCAGCGTGCCGGCTGAAATTTTGGGTATCAACGGCGAGCCGCCGCAAGTGGGCGACACGCTCTATATTATGCCCAGCGAAAAGGAAGCCCGCTACGCCGCCGAAAAACGCAAACTGGCGCAGAAAGAGGATTCGCAGGCGCACCGCAAGCAGATGTCGCTGATGAGCCTGGGCAAAAACGACGAAAACGGCAACTCCGTCAAGAAATTAAGCCTTATTTTAAAGGCGGACGTGCAGGGCTCCATCGAAGCCATTAAAGACGCGCTTTTACGTATTCCGTCCGACGAAGTGGAAGTGGATATTATCTTATCCGCTCCGGGCAACGTAAACGAGTCCGACATTCTTTTGGCCAAAGCCAGCAACGCCGTCGTGATTGGGTTCCACGTAGACGTGGAAAACAAAGCGCAGGCGGAAGCGGAACGCGAAGGAATCGAAATCCGCCGCTACACGATTATCTTTGAACTTTTGGAAGATATCAAAGCCGCCATGGAAGGTTTATTGGAACCCGACGTGGTGGAAACGGTAGTGGGCACCGCCACCATCAAAAAAGTGATGAAATTAAGCTCCGGCCTGATTTCCGGCTCTTTGGTGGACAGCGGCACGATTACGCGCGGCTTTGAAGTGCGCGTCAAACGCAACGGCGAAGAAGTGGGCCACGGCAAGATTGCCGGCCTGAAACGCTTCAAAGACGATGTGAAAGAAGTGGAAAAAGGATATGAATGCGGTATCTTAATTGAGGGCTTCAAAGGTGTTGCCGAAGGCGACGTAATTGAATGCTTCCGCAAAGATAACGTTACACGCAGAATTAAAATGTAAATTTTAATTCAAGCGACGGACCGCGAAAAGTTGTAAAGCATAAAGCCCCGTGTGATAAACGCGGGGCTTTTTATGCGCTCGCGGGACGTTACCAGACGTATTAAGATGTAATCTTAATCGGCTGGCAGAGCGCGAAAAGTTGTAAAGCATAAAGCCCTGCGTGATAAGCGCGGGGCTTTTTATGCCCTCGCAGTCCGCTTATTGCACTTCTCATACAACGTCGTTTCAACACTCAATAATATTTTCCTCCCCCCCGCTGCCAACACCGTCCAAAAGTGCTATTATATAAATATGATTATTGATGACGAAAAACTGCAGCGGACCTTGGAAAACGCCAAGTCCCACTCCGACGGTGAAGTAACCGCCATTTTAAACAAAGCCAAAGAACTCAAAGGAATCTCTTTGGAAGAAGCGGCCGTACTGCTCAACATCACGGACTCCAAACTTTTGCAAGCCCTTTTTGACGCGGCAAAATACGTCAAAGAAGCCATCTACGGCAACCGTATCGTATTATTCGCCCCGTTATATATTTCCAACATTTGTACTAATGAATGTGTCTACTGCGCGTTCCGCCGTTCCAACACCAAACTAAAACGCCACGCCAGCACGCAGGACGAAATCAAACAGGAAGTTACTGCGCTGTTACAGCAGGGACACAAGCGCATTTTGATGGTGGCCGGAGAGGCCTATCCCGGCGGCGGTCTGCAATACGTGTACGACAGCATCAAAACCATCTACGATACGCGTTGGAACGGCCAAAACATCCGCCGCGTAAACGTCAACATCGCGCCGCTGACGGAACCCGAATTTGAAGAACTCAAAAAATGCAACATCGGCACCTATCAGCTGTTCCAGGAAACGTACCACAAAAAAACGTACGAACAGTTACATATTGCCGGAGCAAAAAAAGACTACCAGTTCCGTCTGGACGCCATGGACCGCGCCCTCCAGGCCGGCATTAACGACGTGGGCATCGGCCCGCTGTTGGGCCTCTATGACCACAAGTACGAAATTTTGGCCACGCTGGAACATTCCTGGTATTTGGATAAAACCTACGGAGTCGGGCCGCATACGATATCCATTCCGCGCATTGAACCGGCCGAAGGATCCGAATTCAGCCAACACCCCAACGACGAACTGACGGACGACGAATTTAAAAAGTGCGTGGCCGTCCTGCGCTTGGCGGTGCCGTATACGGGCATCATTTTAAGCACGCGCGAATCCCCCGCCATGCGTAACGCCTGTTTGGAACTGGGCGTATCGCAAATTTCGGCTGCGTCGCGCGTAAACCCCGGCGGATATTCGTACGATAAAGAAAACGGCAGCCAGTTCACGCTGACGGACGACCGCTCGCTGGCCGAAGTCATCGGCGCGGTGGTGGACGCCAAGCACATGCCGTCTTTCTGCACGGGCTGTTACCGCCTGGGCCGCGTAGGCAAAGACTTTATGGATATGGCCAAACCGGGCCTTATCAAAACCCACTGTCTGCCCAACGCCATGTTTACGTTTGCCGAATATCTGGAAGATTTCGCTCCCGCGGATTTAAAAGCCAAGGGATATGCGCTTATCGACAGCACGGCCAAAGAAGCGTTTGCCGAAGGGACTCCTATCCGCAAGATGATTGATGAGAACCTAAAAAACATCAAATCCGGCAAGCGGGACTTGTATTTTTAAAACACAAAAAACCCGGGGCAGAAAATGCTCCGGTTTTTTTAACGGCAGGAATTAAGGCAAATCGTAACTGGTGGTAGCTTCGCCTAAAGTGGACGCAAAATAATGCGTCACTGCGCCAGAAGAAACCGTCCCGCCCATGCTTTTACATACTTTATTTGCCGTGGCGTTAGACGTTGCCGCCACGCATTGTCGCACACCCGGGCGGGCAGAATGGTCCAGCCATATCACATAGCCGATTTTGGCGTTCTTGTTCCCGCCCAATACGGTAGGCGTTCCGTAATCCAGCAAATCATACACCGTACCGTCCGGACAATGGTTAGCCTGGGTGGTCCCGGCCTGAGTACACCCCGGGGGAACGCTGATGTCAAACCCAAAATCTTCCGTTGAGTCCGGCGGATACGCGCCGTTGGCCAAATAATACAGTTCCAATGCATTTGCCATCTCTTTTGTAGTAGGAATCACAGCCGACAGGCGGCTTTTTGCCACCGCCACTTGGTATTGCGGCAGCGCTACCGCCGACAGGATGCCGATGATTAAAACGACTACCAACAGCTCTATTAACGTAAAACCTTGATTTTTATACATGGGATATACCCCCCCTTATACTTGATTTATCCCCATGTTATCAAAAAAAAAAAACAATACAACCCCTATTAAGTTTTCCACCCAAAACAAAAAACCCCGGCTCCAACAAGGAACCGGGGTTTCGTATTGTAAAACTTATTTAATTAAGCCTTTTGCATCACCGTTGGCAATAGATTTGCAGAGAGCTTCAGCAGCCGAAGTGCCCAGGTTAGCCGTAGGAACAGTAGAAGAATTGGTAGCCGCCGAGGCGCTGCACCAACGGGACATCGTACCGTCGGAGTCCAAACGCATATTGATATAATACGTATTGGCAGCCGCAAGAGCAGTACCGTTGTTAGCACGTTTTGCCGTGGCAATCGTGGCTGTGCCATCCCCTTTAACGACGGTAAAAACAAAGTTTTTAGTCGTTATCGTGTTAGTAGTCCCAGTAACGCCCGGGAGTTGGACGTCCAACAAGCTCAAGTCCGTCGTATAGTTTCCCGTGCTCATTTGGTACACTTTTTCACCGGTAGCCAAATTGCCCATAAGCGTAATGGCTTCCGTCGCGCGGGATTTTTCCACCGCTTTGGTATACTGCGGCAACGCCACAGCAGATAAAATACCGATGATTAAAACAACCACCAGTAATTCGATTAAGGTAAAACCCTTTTTCATAATACAATCTCCTTTATATTTAAATGTG
>CALYRQ010000018.1 GCA_945483375.1 uncultured Elusimicrobia bacterium | reverse complement strand
AGTTTAAAAAATGATATCAAAAATTACGGTTTGTAATTTGGCTTTAGCCCAGCTGGGGCAGGCTCCGATTTCTTCTTTGGACCAAGAAGATGAAAAAGCCCGGCGGCTTAATTTGTTTTACGAGCCGGTGCGTGATGAAGTCCTGCGTACCCATAATTGGGCATTTGCGGGTGTGTGCGAGCCGCTGGCGTTGCTGGCAAAAGAATCGGACGCGGAAGGCTCCTTTATCTATAAATATCCGGCCGAGGCATTATTTATCCGGCGTATCTTTCTGCCGCAGGCTCCGCAGCGGTCATTACCCTTTAAAGAACGTTTCCGCAGTGATTTGCACTGCCGCACGTTAAGCGTGGCCGGCCGGACGGCCCATGCGGAATATACGCGCCGTATTACGGATGAAAATTTGTTCGATCCGGCGTTTGTTAAGTCTTTCTCCCTGGCGTTGGCGTGCGATTTGGCCGTCGCGCTGACGGGCGACGCCCAGCTGGCCGCCCAAATTTTGCAAAAATATACGCTTAGTTTGGAAGAAGCGCGCCGCAGCAATATGACGGAAAATTTCCTGCGCGCGCCGTCCGAGGATGCGTTTAGCGGGGTGCGTTAATGCTTCTACATCATTTACAGCCTTCTTTTGCGGGGGGCGAAATCAGCCCCTCTCTCTACGCCCGCGTGGACAGCGCGGCTTACGGTTCTTGGCTTAAAACCGCCCGGAACTTTTACGTGCACCCGCAGGGCGGGGCCTCCAACCGGCCCGGTACGGCTTTTATGGGGGCCGCCAAGTACGACGGGAAAGCCTGCCGCATTCTGCCTTTTGTATTGGGGAAAGAGGAGTCCTACGTGTTGGAACTGGGGGAAAAATACATGCGCGTGTACACCTCGGCCGGGCGTTTACTGAATGCGGACGGTTCGGTCTATGAAATCGCCACTCCTTACGGCGCGCATGAGCTTTCTTCCTTAAATTCCACCCAGTACGACCAAACCCTTTTTCTGACGCACCCTTCTTATCCGCCCAAACGCTTGGTGCGTCTGGAAAGCGGACGCTTTGAATTTAGCGATTTACCGGTAAAATACGGCCCTTTTAAAATGGCCAACACGCAGGCCGACAAACGGTTGCGCGTTACGCTCCATCAGGAAACGGTAATGACGGAGGGCGCCAGTGCGCGCGTTTCGTTTTTACCGGTGTCGGAAGCGGGCTGTTTTGTGGTGGGGTATTTTAACGGGGTCCGGTTTTTTGTGGGGCACGACTACGGGTTTGACGCGGGGTTTTTTACGTCCGAATTTAACCGCGTGTTTGGCTCTTCGGGTTTCCAGGCGGTCTGTCTGGGCGGCGTGATTACTATTACTTCCCCCAAGGATACTGGGGGTAATTGGAGCGGACAGCCGTTAACGCTGGAGTACCGTATTGCGTTTACGCGTCCGCCGCTGTCGACGGTTGTCTATACGCTTACCGGGGGCACCAACACGGGGGAACAAATCGTGCAGGGGGGAGACACCTATCTTTTGGAAAGCGATTTTGATTTGTTCACCTCCGACTATGTCGGCGGCGCGTTCAGCCTTACCCACCGGGTGGAAAGCCAGTGCGTGACGGGCACGCTGGGGTATGACGGCGTTTCTTCCTCTATTAAAACCGGGTCGGACTGGCGGCTGCGGACCTCGGGTAATTGGACGGGACAGCTGGTGTTGGAAAAGTCGGAAGACAATGGGACGAGCTGGGAAAAGGTTACGTTTTTCTCCCGCGCGTCCGGGGAAGCGGCGCCCTCTTCCGTAGGGAATTTGGAAGATACCGGCGCGCTTATTTGGCTGCGCGTGCGCGCGGTGAACGTAACGGGCGAAGTGGGATATGAACTGCAGGCCGAAAGTTTTTTGCAGGAAGGCGTCGTACGCATTACGGATGTGGCCGGCCCGCGTCAGGCGGTGGTGCAAATTGAGCGTTACCTGGGCGGGGAGGATTGGACCTCGGACTGGGCGGAAGGTTCGTTCAGCCCCAAATCGGGTTATCCTTCGTGCGTGTTCTTTTATCAGGACCGTTTGGGTCTTGCCGGAACCCGGGCCGAAGCGCAGACGATTTGGTTCTCCAAAACCGGTGAACACGGCCATTTCGGGCATATGCGCGGCGCGCTGGAAGATTCGGACAGCTTTTGCGTGAATTTGTCCGGCAAAAAGCTGAACGCCATCCACTCCGTAGCCGTTGCGGGGAAACTGCTGGTATTTACGGCCGGAAGCGAATGGACGGTTTCCAGCTCCGGCGCGCTGACCCCGTATAACGTGCAAATCGAACAGCAGAGCGAACGCGGCGCCAGCCGTGCGCTCCCGGTGATGGTGGGCAATAAGGCGCTGTTTGTACAGGCGCGCGGCGGGGCGCTAAGGGATTTTTATTACGATTACAACTCCGCCTCCTATACCGGGAGCGATTTGACCCTCTGCGCCAAACACCTGTTTTTTAACCAGGAGATTCGGGAAGTCTGCTACCAGCAGGAGCCGGACAACTTGGTGTGGTGCGTACTGTCGGGCGGGGAAATCGCCACGCTTACGTATTTGGCCGAGGAAAACCTGTGCGCGTGGACGCATCATACTACGCAGGGGTTTTTCCGCAGTGTGTGCACGATTCCCAACCGGGGGTATGACGAAGTTTGGTTTGCCGTCGAGCGCGACGGGAAGTATTTTATCGAAAAATTATTACAGCGTTTATCCAGTAAAGAACCGCAGGACCAGGTATTTTTGGACGCGTCGGTATCGCGCAAGGCGGATACGGCGTTTACGGAACTGGGCGGTTTGGAACATTTGGAAGGGCGCGAAGTGGGCGTGCTGGCGGACGGGAGCCCGGTTTCGGGACTGGTTGTAACAAACGGGAAAATAACGTTGCCTCGTCCGATGACGTGCGTGCACGCGGGGCTTACGTACGAGGCGGAACTTCAAACATTACCCGCCGCTCTTGCGGACAACAGCGGTACGTTGCAGGACCGCAAGCGCAGGTTGGTGTCGGTAACGCTTAAAATGTCGGACAGCCGCGGCGGCCGAGCCGGAACGGACGAAACGCAACTGGACGAACTAATCCAGCGTTCCAGCGAGCCGTTTAACTCTCCCATCGCGCTTCAAACGGGGGATTATACGTTGACGGTGGCCGGTACGCACGGACTGATGCCGTCGGTTATTTTCCGCCAGGCGGAACCGCTGCCGGTTACGCTTCTGGCTATTATTTCGCGGATTGTCTAGGTATAAAAAAGGGCTTCCGCATGAACGGAAGCCCTGTAAAAACTGCGTAAGGATTTAATCTTGGGCGGTAAAACGCAGGCTTTGTACCGTTTGTTCGGGCACCGTCGAATTTCCGTCCTTGGCAACTTCCAGGATGCCGAAGTAGTATACGTATTTGCCGTCTTCGGCCGCCATCAGCCATACCGGGATGCTTTCGCCTTGGTTGCTGTAAACGGTGCCGGAAACATACAGTGCGGGGTGACCGTCAACAGAAGTACGGCGGATTTCGTTCACTTCCAAACGGCGGTCTTTATTGGCTTTGAGTCCCTGTTCCAACGCTTTTACAGAGGTTTGGTCGGGCTCGTTTTCCAAACGTACGAGGGCGGCCAGGGTGACGGGTCCTTCGATGTTTTTACCGGCGTTATCTTTTTTAAAGACGTTGGTGTCGATACCCAGTTTTACGTCCGCGCCGTTAAAGTGCATCCAATCGGAAAAGTCCATTCCGTTAAATACCGTCACCTGAAAGCCGTATTCCGGGTCCGTATACACGGTTTGGCCGTACACGGGCTGCGGGTTGGCCTGCACGCGTTCCATAATGCCGGAAAAGGGCTTCATTACTTTGTAAACGCCCCATACCGCGCCGCCGATAGCGGCTCCGCAGAAAAGCACGGTGCACACGCCCGCCAGGATAAGCGGCCATTTGTTGCTTTGCTTTTTAATAATCATCCAAATTACTTTGAAGATTAAGAAGAACACCGCGTATACCACCGCCGCGGCGATTAACAGCAAGAGAATGAGTCCTGTCATAAACGCTCCTTAATTAAAATCTATCTTTTATTCTATATTTTTATGACGTTTTTGTATTGCAAACATCAAATTATTCTCCGCTTTGCGCGCCCGGGCGACGGTAAAAAACTGGCCCCTTTGTTGCGCGCGGAAGACCGGGCGGAGTTGGCGGCTTCGCACCCGGGCGAAAATCCGGCGGATTTATTGGAGTCTTTTATCCGCCGCTCGCGCGAGAGCTTTTTTATTTTGCGTTACGGCCGCCCCGCCGCGTTGTTCGGCGTAAGCGCGCCGGGATGGTTTTCTCTTCGGGCGTGCGTGTGGTTTTTGACGGGGAACGAGGCCGCCAAAATGCCCATTTCGCTGGTGCGTATCGGGCGGGCGTCGGTAAAGCGTTTTTTAACGTTGTACCCCGAACTTTACAATTTTACGGACGAACGTTACCCGGCCGCTTTGCGGTTTATCAAACGGTTGGGCGGACGGTTTGACGGCTCGTCCAAAACCTGCGGCAACGTACGGTTTCTGTATTTTACTTTTAGGAGGAACTCATGGGAGGAATAGTAAGCAGTGCGGGCGGAAAAATCTCTTCCGCGCTGTCCGCGTTCGGAAGCCAAAAATCCGGGCGCGTTTATTACCGCGCGCTGGCGTCGGACGCGGACTATCAGGCGCAAGCCGCCGCAGACGCGGCTCAGCGGCAGGGGACGTATTTGTTTAAATCCGCCGCCGAACGAAGCCGTGATTTGTATGCCGGGTACCGTCAAACGGTGTCCGCGCAGAAAACGGCGATGGCGGCTTCGGGGCTGACGAACAATTCGTCTACGGTGCAAAACATTTTGAAAAATACGCGTTTAGGCGCGCTCTTGGACCAGGAAACGCTGCGCGCCAACTTAAATGACGCTCTGTACGAAAACGATAACTCCGCCGCTGAGCGCATTCGCGCGTTGAACATTACGGCGGGCCAATACCGGCGCATGGCCAAGAATTCTTTTTCACCGTGGACCGTGGGCGGGACGTGGCTGTCCTGGCTGAACAGTTAGGGGGAACGATGCCGATTATTCCAACAATAACCAAACGGGAATTTATCAAAACGCCGGGGGTGGATTCTTCCGTTCCCGCGCCTGCGCGTCTGGCCGCCGCGTACGAAAACAATTTAAGCCGCTTCGGGACGTTAATCCCTGCAGTCATCGGCGCGGCTTCCAAGATAAACGCCGGAGTCACTTCCGCAGGCGTGAGCGTTTCCGCGCATCCGGCGTCGGGCGAAAATTTGCATTCTCCTGACGGGACAACCGTAAATGTGAAAGCGGAAGAACGCGCGCTGGCCGATAAGGATTTAAATGTGCGCGCGGCCCTGGCGGACGCCGTCCGGCAGGACGCGGGGGAGAAAGGCGTGCAGGCATTGGAAACCGCCGCCGTAAAAAACTTTACGTCCGAAACGGCTTCCGGCCCCGCGGCGCGGGATTATGCCGTACTGCACCGGGCGGCGCGGGAGGCGCAGGCCGCTTCCGTTTCCGCCCGGGCGCGCGAGTCCGCCGATACGGAAAAAACGCTGCTTCGGCAGGTTGGCGCGCTGGTTCGTTCGCCGGAAGCGTTGGAGGACTATCTCTCCGGCCAGGTGACTGCGTATGAAGAACGGTTGCGCGGAAACGGGGAAAGCGAAGCCTCCGTTAAAGCCAACGCCCGGGCCGTGCGGGCGCAAACGGTGGAGGAAAACGTATGCCGTTCCCTTTCCTGCGGCGATTGGCGCGCGGCGGAAGCGACGCTTTCCAAACACGGCGATAAACTGCCCGGTGCGGCCCGTCAAACCTGTGCGGACAAAACGCGCGCTTTGTTCGCGCGCACTCAGGCGGAAAAACTGTGGGAAGAGGGACGGCTGGAAACGGGGGGACCTGCCGGGCAAATCCGCCGTTATGCGTTGGAACACATAGAGGAGCCGGATGCGGAACTAAGCGCGGCGATGCGTCAAACGGTGGAAGCGCTTTCCCGCCGGGAAAGCGCGCGGGAACACTCCCTGGCCGCGCAAACGTTGGCTTCGGCGGCCCGTCTGCCTTCGGCCGACGCGCTCAGCGTGCTGGACGGCGTGCCCGGTCTGGAAGCGGAGGAACTTGCCCAAGCACGCCGGGCGGCGCTATTTTTCGACGGCGACAACACCCGTTCGGACGCGGCGCAGTTTGTAGCCTGTTATTTTGGAGGCACGCAAAAAGAACATGCGCGTTTACTTAAACGGGAGAAAATTTCCGCGCGGGATTATGTCCGGCTGGAAGCCTCCCGCCACGCCCGCCAAAGCGGCGACAGCCGCCGCGCGCAGGAACTACTCTGCCGCGGGATAGACGTGTGGATGCAAAAGAAGGGTTTTTCGGCGCAGGATTCGTACGCGGCGCAGTATGCGGTGTTAACGGCGGACGCGCCCATCGGTTCCCTCGGGGACGTATGGAAACAAATTAAAAATTTATTGGACGTGTAGGAGAATAATATGACGGTTTCAATGCAAGTCAGCAAACGCATTTACGCGGGAAACGGCGTTACGCGCCGGTGGGAGGTGGACTTCCCGCTTGCTTCCCCTCAAGACGTACGGGTGTACATTACTTCTCCGGCAGGGGCGGAAACGGAACTGGCGGAAGATTTTGAACTCAATGCCGCCGGGACGGAATTGGAATATCCCACGCTTTCCAGCGGTAAACCGCCGCTGGCGGAGGGGTGGAGTTTGACCTTGGAACGCCATACGCCGCTGACGCAGGAGATTGACTTGTTGCGCCAGGGCGAATTGGACGCGGAGGTACTGGAAAGCGGTTACGATAAACTGACGCTTATGATGCAGGAGCTGAACGAAAAAGTTTCCCGCAGTATCAAGTATCCCGTTTCCACCATCGTGGATAATTTGGAAACGGACAGTTTTTTACGCAACATTCTGGCTATCAAACAGGATGCGTTAAATGCGTCTTCGGCGGCGGTGTCTTCCGCCCAACAGGCGCAGGCCAGCGCGTCGACCGCCCAGCAGACGGCGCAGAGTGCGTTGGCGGCGATTGCTTCTTCCAAAGACTCCGCGCAGAGCGACATCGCGGCCAGCGGGGCGGCGGTGGAAAACACGCTCCAAACATATCTGTCCGCCGCGCAGAACGAAGCCGAAACGGCGCGCTATTATGCAGAGCGGAGTATCGGTAAAACCGTGGGGGAAGTGTATTATTCCCAAAGCTCCGCCGAAACGGACAACCCTGGCGCCTTGCCGCTTTTTACGGGGGAAACAATCGCTTCGGCGGATACGCTGTACCCGGATTTTTACGCGTGGCTTCAAAATCACTCCGGCCTTACGTGTACCGCCGCCGAGTACGAGGCCGCCCTTAGCACGTATGGGGAATGTCCCAAGTATGTGCTGGCGGACGGAAATTTACGCTTGCCGTTACTAAAGAACTATATTAAGGCCGCAAATACTGCTGACGGAATTACGCAGGGCGAGGCAGGACTGCCCAATATCACAGGTCAAACAGGCGTAAATACAACTGGAGGAGTTGGGGCGTTTTCAAATACAACTGAAAGTATTAAGGGTACTGTAGGAATTTCTGGGAGCACTACGAGTAATATTACCTCATATTTTGACGCCTCCCGTTCAAGTGCCGTGTACGGCAATTCCGACACCGTAACCCCTGCGCATACCACGCTGTATCCGTGGGTGTGCGCGTATAACGCGGCGGTCCCCGCCAGTACGGCTGCTGCGGCGGAGTTTCAAAATGCGCTATCCGGCAAATTGGATTTGCCTTCCGGCAAGACGCAGGCCGATGTTGATTTTGTAGTGGAAAGTTATCACGGTGAAGACGGCAACTGGTACCGCAAATACAAAAGCGGGTGGGTGGAACAGGGCGGTTACGGAAAAGGAAACATTACGTTTTTAAAACCCTATTCCTCTCTGCCAAACGTGATAACCGGCTCCGCCAATAAAACGGGGGACGGGTGGCCGGCGCGGGCCAATGAGGTAACGGCCACCGGGTTTTATTTATACGGCGGAAATCAAGATACCGTTTCTGCGTATTGGGAAGCCAAAGGACAAGGAGGGGAAAATGTTTAATATCGGGCAAACCGTAACGAAAGAAAATTACACGGCGGCCGCAGTGTGGTGCAACGCTAATGGCGCGCATATTGAAAAACAACACGGGGCGTATGTGATTGTAAAAAACACACCCAGGCCGGAACCGACGGACGAAGAAAAAGTGGCCGCGCTGGAAAATGCCTACGGGCTTCCGCGCGCCGTTCGTACGGGATTAATTGCGCTGCGTGCTGGCGGCGCGGAGTTGGACGAAACGCTGATGGCGCGCGTGGACGAAATCGAAGCATTGGCCGTCCCGCTCAGGGCGCGCGTATGAGCGAAAAACATTTGCGCGATTGGTTATACGCGTTTGGCGTGGCGGCGGCGGGGCTGTTTTGGTTTTTTACGCTTAACGGCCTGCCGCCGCGGGTGGACAGCCTGGAGAAAAAAGTGTCCGAACACGAAGGCCGCTTGGGCCGTTCGGACGTCAAGCTGGACATGATTGCCGACGACGTAAAAAGCATTAAAGTAATGCTTTTGGGCGCGTCTCAAAAATAAGGAGGATGTATGACGCAGGTTATTCAATGGTGCAGTGAAAACTGGCAAGGCGTGCTTGCCGTATTGGGAGGAGTGGTGACGGCGGCGACGGCCGTCGTTAAACTGACGCCGACCCCCAAGGATGACGCTATTCTGGCGAAAATTATTTCCGTTCTGGCGGCGCTGTCTTTGGTGAATCCGGACGGGTCTTTCGTCGGAAAAGCCAAATGACGGCATATGTTTGGGCGGTCTGCGCGGCGGGGGCGTGCTTATGCCTGTGGCGCGCGTATGAAGCGGGTCGCCGCGCCGAACGGCTGAAAAAATTGCGGGAGGAGGTGCATTCGTATGAACAAATGGAATCGGTGCGCCGCCGGGTGGACGGTTTGTCTGCTGACGGGTTGCTTAGCGTCCTGCGCGCCGGTGCACATAAAAAATAACGCCGCTTTGTGTACCGTCCGTTTTGACGTGACGGATCCCGCCCTGGCGGATTTATCCTTGGCAAACCTGCGGGCCGTGGCGGCTTTTGAGGCGGCCTGCGGGCGGACCAAACTGCCATAAATAAAAAACCCCCGGTCTAAAGCCGGGGGCGTGTAAAGCGTTTGCTATTTAGAAGTCGGTCGGTTTACCGTTGGAAACCGCGTTGCAGAATTTTTCCTGTTTGCTGTCCGCCGTAAAAGTGGTGGTGCAGGAACCCGCCGTGGCCGCGCCGGAACAGCATCTGCGCAGCGAAGAAATGGTGCCGTTGGAGTTTTCGGTCAGCACGGTTTGCAGGGAATACTGCCCGCCGGTGGCAGACAGATCGCGTACGGCGGTGATGTAAAAATTGCTGCCGGAGGTGCCCATGGTGATGGAGAAGTTTTTACCGCCGTATACGCCGGTTTTGCCTTTTACGAGCGGTACTTCCACGTCCAGTTTGGCAAAATCGGTGGGCCATACGTCTTTTTGCAGCAGATAGCGTTCGGCCGATCCGGCCACCGCGCTCATCAGCGTTAACGCTTCGGCGGAGCGAGCTTTTTCAACGGCCGTCGTGTATTGGGGCAGCGCCACGGCGGATAAAATACCGACAATCAGCACCACAACCAATAATTCAATAAGCGTAAAACCTTTATTCATAGTGTTAATCTCCCTTGTTTTAAATACGCTTGCGCGTCTACCCAATAGTATAGCAAAAAACGCCGTAAAAACAATATGTTCCGGGCTAAAAAGCCGACGGTAAAGAGGTGTGAATGTGTCATTTAACGGAGTTTCCTGAAAAAGAAATATTAACTATCCTTCGACGAAGAGAGGGGTTTTCCCGCCTGCCTTATAAATGCCCGGCGGGTCATTTAACCGTTGGTTACGGGCATAATTTGGAATGCGGTATCAGCGCGGAAGCGGCGGAGTTTATTCTGCGCCAAGATGTTGAAGCCGCCGTTTCGGCTGTTAAGGGGGCGTTTGTCTGGTGGAATAAACTGAATGACGTGCGCCGGTTTGTGTTGGTGGATATGTGTTTTAATTTGGGGATTTCCAGCCTAAAAAGGTTCAAAAAAATGCTGGCCGCCTGCGCTGCGGGAGATTATGAAACCGCTGCCTTGGAAATGTTGTTAAGCCGCTGGGCCTTGCAAGTAGGAGCGCGTGCGCGCGAAAATGCCGCCATGATGCAAAGTGGCAAATGGCAATAATAGAGATAGGCCCAGGTTTGTAAACTGGGCGGGCTAAGAAGCTATCTTTCTCCGCAAAGATGTGGATATACGCTTCTTAATTTTGTGTCTAGT
>CALYRQ010000017.1 GCA_945483375.1 uncultured Elusimicrobia bacterium | reverse complement strand
GCCCTCGAAGGACTTGGTCTTGCGCTCAGGCAGATAACCCGCGGCGACCTGCATATTGGCCAGCAGATCATATTCCTCGGTATACTGCGGTGCGTGGGCGGCAAAGCCCATCTTGCTTATGGTTTCGGCAAATACGGGGGCTACCTCCCGGTCACCGTGTACCACGAACACATGCTGCACATGGCTGTCTTTGAATTTCCCGATCCAGTCCACCAGATGGTCATGGTCGGCATGGGAGGACAGGCCCTGGAAATTGACGATCTTCGCGCGAACCGCCACCTCCTCGCCGAACATCTTCACGCTTTTCGCGCCCTCCAGCAGATGGCGGCCCAGTGTACCGGGGGCCTGGAAGCCGACGAATACCACGGCGCTGTTGGGCCTCCACAGATTGTACTTCAAATGATGGCGGATACGGCCTGCATCACACATACCGGAGGCGGAAATGATGACCTTGGGCGTGGTATCCATATTGAGCAGCTTAGACTCGTCGGTGGTCTCCGTCAGATGCAGTCCCGGGAAGGAGAACATATGGGTGCCGTCCTTGACCAGCTCCCGCGCCTCGTCGTCCAGATAGCCGCGCAGGTCGCCGCAGAAGATGCCGGTGGCGCGCTTGGCCAGCGGGCTGTCCACATATACGGGGAAATCCTTCACGGACTTCACCAGATTTTGGTCTTTGATCTCGCGGATAAAGTACAGCAGCTCCTGGGTGCGGCCCACCGCAAAGGAGGGGATCACCACATTGCCGCCCTTGCCCAGCGTTTCGTCAATGATTTCCGCCAGCTCGTCGGTGTAGGACCACACCTCGGCGTGGTTGCGGCCGCCGTAAGTACTCTCCATGACCACATAGTCGGCGTCGCTGAAAAACTGCGGATCGCGGATAATGGGCTGGTCCACATTGCCGATATCGCCGGAAAATACGATGGAGCGTGTCTGGCCGTTTTCCGTCAGCTCCAGACGGATGCTGGCGCTGCCCAGCAGGTGACCGGCGTCGATAAACGTCGCCTTCACGCCGTCGCACAGCGCGATCTCCTGCCCGTACTCGCAGGTGGTCATAAACTCGTTCACACGCATGGCATCGGCCACGGTGTAGAGCGGCTCCTCCAGGGGACGGCCTGCGCGTTGGTTCTTACGGTTTTTATACTCGGCGTCACTTTCCTGAATGTGTGCCGAATCCTGCAGCATAATGTCCAGCAGCTGCGCCGTCAAACGGGTGGTCAAAATGCGTCCCTGAAAGCCGTTCTTAATCAGCAGCGGCACGCGGCCGGAGTGGTCGATGTGGGCATGGGTAATCAACACATAGTCGATGCTGCCGGGATGGAACGGCAAGGCAGCATTATCAATCTCATCGCGGCCCTGCTGCAAACCGCAGTCGATCAGGATCTTCTTTCCGTTGACCTCCAAACAGTGGCAGCTGCCGGTAACGCATTGGTCAGCGCCGAAAAAACTCAGCTTCATGACAAACATCCTTTCTGCTTCATTGATTTGTCCTATTTTAACACCTTTTTATCTTTTCAGCAAGAGCGGTTGCCATTTTACATAAATTCTGCTAAAATAGCCTTGGTTTTCAAAGCATTTCACAGGAGGTTGCGCTCTATGACGCTGCAATATACGGTGATCGACCCCACCAAAAATATCACGCTTCTTGTTACCACGCCCATGCCCCGCGCCCGCTATGCCCAGATCGCCTCGCACCTGCTGGCGCTGGAAAAGGACGCCGAGCAGGTGGGCTTTTTGGAGTCGTCCGACGAGCAGGATGCCGCTTTGCGGATGATGGGCGGTGAGTTCTGCGGCAATGCCGCCATGAGCCTTGGCGCATGGCTGTGCCGCGGAGAAACGGAGGGAGTTGACCGCCATTTTACCCTGGATGTCTCCGGCGTTGACTCCCCTGTCTCCTGCGACATCTCCGTGGTGCGCCACGGCTATATCGGCACGGTGTCCATGCCGCTGCCGGAGAAGATCGAAACGCTGACCCTCCCCTTCGGTGACGGTGAAGTAACACTGGACGCCGTATTTCTGCCAGGCATCTGCCACATCATCGCACCCAACGGCACCGTACAGCGCCATCAGGCGGAGGACGCCCTGCGGCACTGGGCCGGTCTGCTGCAGCTGGACGCCGTGGGCCTGCTGCTGTTTGACGAGACCGCCATGCACTTTGACCCGCTGGTCTATGTCAGGGCCACCGACACCGCCGTTTGGGAGCGGGGCTGCGGCAGCGGCAGCGCGGCCATCGGCGCGTGGATGACGAAAAAACACGGCAAGGGCCAATGCCTGTCACTGAAGCAGCCCGGCGGCGCCATCGCCGTGGCCACCGTCTGGCAGGACGGCGCCGTCACCTCCCTGACCATTACCGGCACGGTGGCGCTGGGGAAGGAGAAATCCGTGGAAATCACCTGGTAAAGTTCCAAACTGCATAGCAAACCGCCGCGGGAGGTGAGAAATTCTCACCTCCCGCCTGTTTCGTCAACTTTCCTTTGCATATGCCGCTTTTCTGTGATATACTATATTGGATTTATTATATGAAAAGACAGATTCTTTTTTAACCTAAGAAAGGACGTAGCAATAACATGGGACTGATTTCCAAAATTTTCGGTACTTACAGTGAGCGCGAGCTGAAGAGCATCTATCCCATTGTGGACAAGATCGAGGCGCTGGAGGATGACTACCGCGCCATGACCGATGCGCAATTACAGGCCAAGACCGCGGAGTTCAAGGAGCGTCTGGCCAACGGCGAAACGCTGGACGACATCCTGCCCGAAGCCTTCGCCACCGCCCGCGAAGCCGCCGACCGCGTGCTGGGCATGCGCCCGTACCGTGTGCAGTTGGTGGGCGGCATTGTGCTGCACCAGGGCCGTATCGCCGAGATGAAAACCGGTGAAGGTAAGACGCTGGTGGCCACGCTGCCTGCCTATCTGAATGCGCTGAGCGGCAACGGCGTGCACATTGTCACCGTCAACGACTACCTGGCCAAGCGCGACAGCGAGTGGATGGGCAAGGTGCACCGTTTTCTGGGGCTGAAGGTCGGTCTGATCATCCACGACATGAAAAAGGAGGAGCGTCAGGCCGCCTATGCCGCCGACATTACCTACGGCACCAACAACGAAATGGGCTTTGACTACCTGCGTGACAACATGGCCATTTACGCCAACGAGCAGGTACAGCGCGGCCACAACTTTGCCATCGTAGACGAGGTGGACTCCATCCTGATCGATGAGGCCCGTACCCCGCTGATTATCTCCGGCATGGGCGACAAGTCCACCCAGCTTTACGACATGGCGGAGAGCTTTGCCATGCGTCTGAAGAAATTTGTGGTGGCGGAAACCGATGATAAGGCCGAGGAGGACACCGACATCGACGCCGACTACATTGTGGATGAAAAATCCAAAACCGCCACGCTTACCGCACGCGGTATTGCCAAGGCCGAGGACTTTTTCCATCTGGAAAACCTCTCCGACCCCGAAAACAGCACCATCGCCCACCATATCAACCAGGCGATCAAGGCCCACGGCATTATGAAAAAAGATGTGGACTATGTGGTGAAGGACGGCGAGATCATCATTGTCGACGAGTTCACGGGCCGTCTGATGTTCGGCCGCCGCTACAGCGAGGGTCTGCACCAGGCCATCGAAGCCAAGGAGCGCGTGTCCGTGCAGCGTGAGAGCAAAACGCTGGCCACCATCACCTTCCAGAACTACTTCCGCCTGTATACCAAGCTCTCCGGCATGACCGGTACGGCGCTGACCGAAGAAGAGGAATTTGCCACCATCTACAAGCTGGACATCGTGGAGATCCCCACCAACCGTCCCATTGCCCGTATTGACAACGAGGACGCCGTTTACAAGACGGAGGCGGCCAAGTACCGCGCCGTCATCCGGCAGATCAAGGAATGTCACGCCAAGGGCCAGCCTGTGCTGGTGGGTACGGTTTCCATCGAAAAGAACGAGCTGCTGGGCAAAATGCTGAGCCGCGAAGGTATCAAGCATAACCTACTGAACGCAAAGAACCATGAAAAGGAAGCCGAGATCGTGGCCCAGGCCGGTAAGCTGGGCGCTGTCACCGTGGCTACCAACATGGCAGGCCGCGGTACCGATATTATGCTGGGCGGCAACGCCGAATATCTGGCAAAGAACGATCTGCGCAAGGCCGGTATGAGCGATGAGTTGATCGCCGAGGCCACCGGCTACGCCGAAACCGACAATCAGGAAATTCTCGACGCCCGCCGGCTGTTCGCCGAAAAGCTGAAGCAGCACAAGGAGGAAATTGCCGGTGAGGCTGACCGTGTGCGTGAGGCAGGCGGCCTGTTCATCATCGGCACCGAGCGTCACGATTCCCGCCGTATCGACAACCAGCTGCGCGGCCGTGCCGGTCGTCAGGGCGACCCCGGTGAGACCCGTTTCTACATCTCTCTGGAAGACGATCTGATGCGTCTGTTCGGCGGCGAGCGCGTCACCAACATGATGGAGCGCATGAAGATCGACGAGGATATGCCCATTGAGAACAAAATGCTCACCAAGGCCATTGAGCAGGCGCAGACCACGGTGGAAAGCCGCAACTTCCAGTCCCGTAAGTCCGTGCTGGAGTACGACGACGTGATGAACAAGCAGCGCGAGATCATCTACGGTCAGCGCAAGCAGGTGCTCGACGGCATGGATGTGAAGGGCATCATTATGAATATGATGAACACCGCCATTTCCCATCAGGTAGAGAATGCCTTCATGGGACAGGAGCATCTGGACATGGCCTCCTGCCGGGAGCTGCTGCGCAATGTGGAGGGTCTGTACTTCCCCAAGTACGCCGTGCGCTTTGACGAAAATCAGCTTGCCACATATTACCCCGTCGGACGGAAAGTGCAACAGAAAATAAACCGCCCGCAAGGGTAAGGGTGAAATGGTGGGGCAAGAGCCCACCGCACGGCCGGCAACGGTCGCGGCAAGGTAAACCCCGCACGGAGCAAGGCCAAACCGGTCCACACGTTGCCCGCGTTCGCGACCAAGTAGGCCGCTTAGAGTAATGGTTATCCCAGCCCGCAAGGGCTGACAGAATCTGGGGTATCGGCCGTCCTCTGTTTTAAAAAACCGCGTCTTTAAAAGGCGCGGTTTTGTATATTAAGGCAAACGGTAAATTTGGCAGGTGGGACCGCTTGGCGGGCATGACTGTGTGCGCGACGCAACGCCGCCCATACTTTTGCACACCTGGTTTGCCACAGAGTCATCCGCTTTGGCCCAGCACTCGGCCACGCCGGGCGTTTGGCTGTAATCGCCAAACTGGACGTAACCCGTTTTAAACTCGCCGTACGGGCGCGTATATCCGGCGGAAGCCAAATTGTTGCCACCGCCATAAATCAGCCAATCGTACCAACTGTTGGAACAATGCAACTGTGCAGAACCGGCGGAGCGGCAGCCGCTGATTTCACCGATGTCAAATACGGTAATATCATCCCCGTATTCCCCCGCCGCCAGATAATGCACTTCTGCGGCGTTTTTAATGGTTTTAACGTTGCTCATCACCGTTCCTAATCGGCTCTTTTCCACCGCCACCTGGTACTGAGGCAACGCTACAGCGGCTAATATACCAATAATTAACACTACAACTAACAGTTCAATAAGCGTAAAACCTTTCATTTGAGCTTCTCCTATCAAAAAAGTCCTCCAGAGAGGTTTCTGTTCAGGATCTACCGCTTTTAAGAAAATAAACCATACAAGGGAGATCCCGTACAGAAACACTACGGGATGACTCCAGTTTATCAAAAAAAAAAAACAATACAACCCCTGGCGGCACGCAGCGTCCGGGGGCAGGGGGCCGCCCGTCCATACAAAAAAATACCCCGGGCGAAAGCCCGGGGGTTGGTGTATACAAATGTTTTTACCGGCCGAACAGCTTGTCCACGTCTTTCATTTTAAGCTGCGCCACACACGGGCGGCCGTGCGGGCAGTGCATGCCATCTTTACATTTTTTCATGTTTTCCAGGAGGCCTTCGGCTTCGGCGGCGGAAATTTGGTCATGCGCTTTAATGGCTTTTTTACACGCCAGCATGGCCACCATTTTGCGCTTTAAGCCTTCAGTGGATTTAGACGGATCTCCCACCACCTGCGAAAGCGAAACGATAAATTCTTTCATATCGTCTTCTTTAAAACGAATCATGTGCGGCATGGAGCGCACCAGCACGGTACGCGCGGAAAAAGGCTCTACCTCAAACCCGGCCGTTTTCAGCCACTCCGCCCAAGAAAGCAACGTTTCGGCGTTGGACGGCGGCAAATCCACATGAATGGGAAACAACAATTTTTGCACCTTTACGTCTCGCTTGTCAAACGCGTCCAGATAATGCTCAAATAAAACGCGTTCCTGCGCGGCGTGCTGGTCGATAACCACAAGTCCCAGCGGATTTTCAAACAGCAAATAGCTTTTTTGAAGCTGACCCAAATAATGGTACGGCCCCTGGTACCAAGAAGGATCGCCAGCAGCGGTTAAATCTGTGGCAGCGGGAGCTTCTTCCCGCACGGGGGATTGCAAATCCGGGGACGGGGTTACTTCGGCCGGAGCGGGTGAAACGGGCCGCGCCACATAGTCCACCGGGTCTTCGGTTTCGCGCATTAAAAAACTAGGCTTGGGGGCAAAATCGGATTTGGAAACGGCGGAGGAAAATACCGCGGCGGACATAAATGTATTGCCGGCCGATTGCGGACGCATGGATTCCCCCGCAAATAATTTTTCGGCCGCGGGCTGGGCGGCGGGCGGCAAATCTACGGACGGGACCGCCATGCCCACTTCCACCGGGCGCGCGTTTTGGAAAACGGTTTCCCCCGCCGCGTGCATGATAAAACCGAATACTTTATTTTCGTTTACAAAACGGATATCGCGCTTTTGCGGATGAATGTTCACGTCGAAATCCGCCGGGGAAAGCGTCATATACGCCACAAACGCCGGGTGGCGGTCTTTCGGGCGGACGTTTTGATAGGCTTTATAAATGGCCTGCTGGACGGTTTTGGAATCAATCGGACGGCGGTTGACAAATACGTATTGCATGTCCCGCACGGAAACGAGTTTGTCGGCCGGCGTAAGGAACAGTTTTAGGCCCATTTCTTCAAACTCTTTGAACGCCAAACTTTGGCTGACTTCTTCCCCCAAAATGGCTTTGGCGCGCGCCGGCACGGCACTGGCCAGCGGGCCGTTTTCGGCGGGGAGATTGTACACTTCGCGCCCGTTTACCGTTACGCGGTACGCCACGGACAGATTGGCGAGCGCGCTCTCTTCGATTACTTTTAACAAACAGGCGCGTTCGTACGAATCGCTCTTCAAAAATTTAAGACGGGCGGGCGTATTGTAAAACAGATTGCGTATTTCCACCGTCGTGCCTTTAATAGACGGAGCGGGGCTTTTTAACACCACTTTCCCGGCGTGCAGTTCAAGGCGGTTGCCGTTTCCGCCTTCTTCGCAGCTGGTCAGCGTCATGCGCGAAACGGCCGCCACGGAATAGAGCGCTTCCCCGCGGAAACCGAACGTATGCAAATTTTCCAAATCGTCAAACGCGCGGATTTTGCTGGTGGCGTGGCGCAGGACGGACAGCTCCAAGTCTTCCGCGCTCATGCCGCAACCGTTGTCGTTAATGCGGATCAAATCCTTACCGGAGCCTTCGATATCCACGTTAATGCACGTGGCGCCCGCGTCCACCGCGTTTTCCAAAAGCTCTTTAAGCACCCCGGCGGGGCGTTCGATTACTTCTCCGGCGGCAATTTTCCCGGCGGTTTTTTCGTCCAGTACGCGTATGTTACTCATTGATGCGTTTCTTCCATTCGCAAATTAACTGTAGGGCGGCCAGCGGGGTCAGCTTGTCCGGGTCCGCCATTTTGATTTCTTCCACAATGGGCGAAGAAAACAAATCTTTTACCATATCCTGTTCTTTGGCGGAAATTTTGGCGCCTTTTTTGGCTTCTAAATCTTTCAGCACTTTTTTGGCGCGAAGCGTACACGCCGCGGGCAGCCCCGCGA
This sequence comes from uncultured Elusimicrobia bacterium, assembly GCA_945483375.1. Classification (GTDB taxonomy): domain Bacteria; phylum Elusimicrobiota; class Elusimicrobia; order Elusimicrobiales; family Elusimicrobiaceae; genus Avelusimicrobium. The sequence continues at coordinate 2,336 of CALYRQ010000017.1, read as the reverse complement.
TTTCCGCCACGTGAATCCCGTACGAGCGGTCCGCCGCGCCGGGCAAAATCTGGTACAAAAACGCCAAGCGGATTTCGCCGGACGCGTCTTTGTATTCCTTGGCGTCCACGTGCCAGTTGCTTACGCTTTCGTACTTGTTTTCCAGGTCGACAAGTTCAAAATAGTGTGTGGCAAACAGAACTTTCGGTCCGCCGGAAGGCTTATATAAGTACTCCACAATCGCCCAGGCGATGGAAATGCCGTCAAAGGTGGACGTTCCGCGGCCGACTTCGTCAAGCAAAATCAAACTGCGCGGCGTCATGGACGCCAAAATGTGCGCGGTTTCGTGCATCTCCACCATAAAAGTGGAATTGCCGCGGGAAAGCGCGTCGTGCGCGCCGATACGCGTCATGATTTTATCCACCACGCCCACGCGCGCCGCCGAAGCGGGCACAAAAGAACCCATCTGCGCCATAATGACGATAATGGCCGTCTGCTTTAAAAATACGCTCTTACCGCCCATGTTGGGGCCGGTAATCAGCATAATCTGGTTTTCCGGCGTGCCGATGGCAAGGCCGTTGGGTACAAAGCTGCCGGAGGGAAGCGTTGCTTCCACCAGCGGATGGCGTCCGTTTTCGTAATGAAGTTCGGTGCCGTTGTCCACCACCGGGCGGGTGTAATTGCCTTTCATCGCGCACAGCGCAAGCGACATATACACGTCCAGCTCCGACACAATCTGCGCAAACGCTTTTACGTGGTTGATACGCGCGGCGCACGTTTTGCGGATTTCATCAAACAGCGAACTTTCCAGCCGGATGATTTTCTGTTCCGCATTTAAAATTTTGTCTTCCAGCTCTTTTAACTCTTCGGTAATAAAACGCTCCGCATTGACGAGCGTCTGTTTGCGGACATAGTTAAAAGGCACTTTGGCAATATGGCTTTTAGTAACTTCAAAATAGAACCCGAAAACGGAATTAACCCCCACCCGCATGGTGGGAATACCCGTTTTTTCCCGTTCGCGCGCGCACATTTCTTCCATACATTTACGGCCGTTTTGTTTGAGCGAGCGCAGTTCGTCCAGCTCCGCGTTGTAGCCGGCGCGGATGACGTGCCCGTCGGAAAGTTTTAACGGCGGGTTTTCGTCCACCGCGTCATAAAGCGTGCGGGACATTTCCCTAAGAACGGGCAGGTTTTCATTAAACAGGGCGCGCAGGTGCGGCGCAATATCGCCGTATGTTTCAAACCACCGGGCCAGTGGGTCTATATTTAATAAAGACTGCCTGAGGCCCGACAAATCCCGCGGCGACGCCGTGCCGGTGGCGGTGCGCGTCATGATGCGTTCCACGTCGGATATATTTTCCAAAAGCGCAGACAAATCCGCCAGCGCGGACTGATTTTTTACGAACCCTTCCACCGAGTCCTGCCGCGCGGTTATCTCGCCCGGATCCATCAGCGGGTGCAAAATCCACTCTTTGAGTTTACGGCTTCCCACGGCGGTTTTGGTATGGTCTAAGAGCGCCCACAGGCTGCCGCGGCGGCCGCCCTCCTGGCTTTTGACGAGTTCCAAAGAAGCCACGGCGTTTTCGTCGATTTGCAGGCTGTCTTTAAGTTCCCGATAGGACGGAATTAAAACGGTTTTAAAACTGGGTTCCGTTACGCTTAAATACCTCATGGTTTGCAAGGCGCAGGCGAGGGCTTTTTTCTTATCCCCCCACGCGCCGAGCGCGGGCCAGTTGACGGGGAGCGTATAGTCCCCTTCGAAAGCGGGCTGTTCCGTCAGCGTCAGTTTGCCGGGAAGCACCACTTTATTTTTAAGCTGTTCGAGCGAATCCTTATCCCCCACCACTTCCGAAGGATTAATCGCCGCCAGGGCGGCGGCCAAATTGGTAAGCGTGGAATCTTTATCGTTCTGATTGACCCAAAACTCGCCGGTGGAAACCTCCACGCACGAAAGCGCCCACCCGCGCGGATGAACGGATAAACACACCAGATAGTTGGATTGGTTGGCGTCCAAAAGGGAGTCTTCCATCAGCGTGCCGGGCGTAATCACGCGCGTGACTTTGCGCTCAAAAAGTTTGGTGTTTTTATCCATCACCGAACTGGTTTGCTCGCAAATACCGATTTTCTTCCCCGCGTTAAGAAGCCGTACAATGTAGTTGTTTGCCGCGTGAAAGGGAATGCCGCACATGGGCACGCCGTGGCGCGCGGTAAGCGTAAGGCCTAAAAGTGCGCTGACTTCGCGGGCCTGCTCGTCAAACATTTCGTAAAAATCACCTAGCCGGAAGAACAGAATGATACCCGGGTGTTTGGAGCGGATATCGTAGTATTGTTTCATCAAAGGGGTGGTATTCGTCTTC
>CALYRQ010000016.1 GCA_945483375.1 uncultured Elusimicrobia bacterium | reverse complement strand
ATGTGTTATTCCTCTATTTCCTCTATTTCGGATTGTTCGCATTCATCATCATCTGGGAGAAACCGAGTTCCAGGTTCAGCTTGGTGCCGGCCACGTTGGCGCGGTAACCCAAACCGTTGATTTCCAACACTTTGGAAAAACCGTTCGTCACGCCTTCAATGATGTTGAAAACATTGGCGCGGGTGGTTCCGTGCAAAGCGTTGAGTTCTTTCACCCGGTTTTCGGCGACGGAGAAGGTCAGCACGCCGTCTTTAAGTTCGGGCGTAATGCCTTCCGGGATAGAGTAAGACAAAGTGCCAAGCGCGCCCGTGGCGGTGATGACGCTGTCTTTGATTTCCACTTTGGTTTTGGCGGGAATGTTGATAACCTTTTTACCGATTCTGCTCATATTCCCCCCTTACCAAACCTGGCACAACAGTTCGCCGCCGATTTTTTCGGCTTTGGCCTGCGCGTCGGTCATTAAACCTTTAGACGTGGAAAGAATGGTGATGCCGAAGGCGCCGCGAACTTTCGGAATGTTGTTGTAGGCGCTGTAAACGCGGGAACCGGGCTTGGAAATACGTTTCAAACCTTGGATGACGCATTCGTTTTCGGGCGTGTATTTCAAGAATACTCTCACCACGCCGCCCTTGGTTTCGTTGTGGACGGCTTTGAAATTGGCGATGTAACCTTCTTCTTTCAGTACGCGCGCAATTTCGGTTTTGATTTTAGAAAAAGGGATATCCACTTTTTCTTTTTTCTTCATATTGGCGTTTCTTATTCTGGTTAAGAAATCTGCGATTGGATCCATGTATATAGGTTACCTCTCCAAGCCACTTTCCGTTTAACGGAGTTGGCCCGAAAAAGGTACCTCCTCCTGTAAATTACCAGCTCGATTTTCTAAGACCCGGGATGAGACCCTGGTGTGCCATTTTTCTAAGGCAGATACGGCAGAGACCGAAGTCGCGGTAGTAACCTCTCGCGCGCCCGCAGATTTGGCATCTGTTGTGATAGCGCACGGCGAACTTTTGGTCTTTCGCCATTTTTGCAACCCATGCTTTAGTAGCCATAAAGTTTTCTAACTCCTATTATTTGGCCGATTTGCGGAACGGCATACCCATGTAGTTCATGAGCAAGCGGCCGCTTTCGTCGTTTTCGGCGGTGGTAACGAACGTGATGTTCATACCATGGGCTTTGGGCGATTTTTCAACATCAATTTCCGGGAAGATATAATGTTCTTTAATACCCAGGTTCAAGTTGCCTTTGCCGTCAAAGCTGGCGTTGAAGCCCTGAAAGTCGCGGATGCGGGGGCAGGCGATGCAGATGAAACGTTCCATGAACTCATACATCTTGGCACCGCGCAGCGTCACGCGAACGCCGATCGGCATACCTTCTCTAAGTTTGAAGTTAGAGATGGATTTTTTGGCGCGGCGCACTTGGGCGGCCTGGCCGGCGATGGCGGTCAAGTCTGCTTTGGCCGTTTCCAACGCTTTGATGTCTTCGCGGGCTTCTTTTACGCCGATGTTAATGACGATTTTCGTCATTTTCGGCACGGCCATCGGGCTTTTGACGTTCATATCTTTCAGCAAGGCCGGAAGCACTTTTTCTCTGTAAAGGGCCTGCAATTTCGGCATGTAGCCGGCGGGCACTTTCGTTTCGTTTTTGGTTTCTTTCTTAGTCATTTTAACGGTACCTGATTAAATGATCGGCTCGTTGCATTTGCGGCAGACGCGCGTTTTCGTGCCGTCAGCCGAGATTTGCACTTTGGGCGTCATCGCTTTTTTGCATTTGCCGCAGACGACCGCTACGTTGGACGCGTCCAACGCGGCTTCCATCTGCACAATGCCGCCCTGCTTGTTTTGGGTAGGCTTTACGTGTTTGGAAATCATGTTCACGCCCGTTACCACTACTTTGTTTTTGGACGGATTCACCGATTTCACTTCGCCTTTTTTGCCTTTGTCCTTGCCGGACAACACTAAAACGGTGTCTTTTTTCTTGATGTTCATACTATACCACCTCAGGAGCCAGGGAAATGATTTTTAAGAAATTCTTTTCGCGCAGCTCTCTGGCAATCGGGCCGAATACACGGGTGCCTTTGGGTTCGCCGTTATCGTTGATGATGCAAACGGCGTTGTCATCAAAACGAATATAGGAACCGTCTTTTCTTCTTCTTTCGCGGGCCACGCGCACGACTACCGCGCGGACCACGTCGCCTTTTTTAATGGCGGAGGTAGGGATCGCGTCTCTGACGGAGCACATAATAACGTCTCCCAAAGTCGCGATATCCCGGTGGTGGCCGCCGCGCACTTTAAAGCACTGCACTTTACGCGCGCCGGAATTGTCGGCCACATTAACGATGCTTCTTAATTGAATCATACTTTAATAACTCCGTAGTTTTTAAAAACTAAGCTCTGGCTTTTTCCACAATTTTGGAAATGCGCCATTTCGTCGTTTTGGAAACGGGACGGGTGCTCATAATTTCCACTTTGTCGCCGATTTTGGTTTCGTTGGCCTCGTCGTGAGCGTGGAATTTGGCCGCTCTTTTGAGCGTTTTGCCATAGCGTTCATCGTGAACTAAGCGTTCCACTTTAACGGTGCGGGTTTTGTCCATTTTGTCGGACACAACTACGCCGCTCAGAACTTTTCTTTTGGCACGGGTTTCTTGATTTTCCATTTTTCAAACCTCTATTTTTGCTCTTTTTTCTGGTTGATCAGCGTTTGCAAAAGAGCAATTTCGCGTCTTACAGCTCTGATTTCCATCGGGTTGGCGATGGGGGTGGTGCTGTGTTTGAAAAGAAGATTAAATTTCTTTTCCTGGGCTTTGCCGAGCGCTTCGTTCAGTTCGGCCAACGTTTTGTTTTTCAAAGCTTCTTTTTCGTTCGTCTTCATAAACTACCTTCTGGTAACCAGTTTCGTTTTGATCGGCAGTTTGTCGGACGCTAAGCGCATGGCTCTTTTGGTATCTTCCAAAGTGGCGCCTTCCAATTCAAACAAAATTCTGCCGGGCTTCACCACAGCGGCCCAGTATTCGGGCGCGCCTTTACCTTTACCCATACGGGTTTCGGCGGGGTGTTTGGTAATGGCTTTGTCCGGGAAAATGCGGATCCAAAGTTTACCTTTTTTCTTGATGAAGCGGGACAAGGTAATACGGGCAGCTTCAATCTGCCGGGCGGTGATCCATTTGGGTTCCAACGCTTTCAACCCAAATTCGCCGAACACCACTTCAGTGCCACGTTTGGCGTTGCCTTTAATGCGGGGCGCGCTGAAGGGTTTGCGGTATTTAACTCTTTTAGGCATCAACATAAGTCAAAGTCCTCTATTTGGCTTCCGCCGCGGCGACTTCCGTCGCACCTTCGGTGGAACCGTTTTCCATGTCGCGGTGTTTCTTGAGCTCGTTCATAATCTCTTTGGGAGATTTGGCGAAGTGGGTTCTCTTGAAAATCCAGACTTTAATACCGATTTTACCGCTGATGGTGTTGGCTTCGGTAAAACCGTAATCGATATCGGCGCACAAGGTGTGCAGCGGCACGCGGCCTTCGCGTTTCCACTCGGTGCGGGCGATTTCCGCGCCGCCGAGTCTGCCGGATACCATGATTTTGATACCAAGCGCTTTGCCGGACAGAGCCTTTTCAATCGCTTTCTTGATAGCGGCGCCGTAGTGGGCGCGTTTTTCAAGCTGCATGGCAATGTTCTGGGCTACCAGCTGGGCATCCGTTTCCGGATTCTTGATTTCAATCACGTTTACAAAGGTTTTGCTGCCGGTGAGGGCTTCCAATTCTTTGCGCAAGGCTTCGATGTCGGCGCCTTTTTTGCCGATCACCACGCCCGGGCGGGCGGTGTGAATGTTGACGCGCAGGAACGCACCGGCTCTTTCGATACCGACGTAGCTGACGGCCGCCATTTTGAATTTGTCGTCAATAATTTTGCGAATCTGGACATCTTCCATGATTAACGCCGGCATATTCTTGGGGGCGAACCATCTGGAGCGCCAATCCTGAATATAACCGAGTCTGATTGACCGGGGGTGAATCTTGTGTCCCATAAATTAGCGACCTCCCTTTTTTTCGTCGGTGACGATAACAGTCAAGTGGCACATGCTCTTTTTGTAGGGCATCGCGCGGCCTTGCGGGCCGGGCTGCACTCTTTTCAAGTGGCCGCTGGGGCCCAAGTTGGCAAACGCTTCTTTAATGAAGACTTTGCTGAAATCCAGCTTTTTGCCGGCTTTTACTTCCAGGTTGGCGGCGGCGCTGTGAAGCGTTTTGGCCACCAAATCCGAGGTGCGTTTGGCGATGAACGGAAGTACGTCTTCCGCCGCTTTCACGTTTTTACCGCGGATTTGATCGAGCACCAGGTTCACCTTGCGGCTGCCATAGCGTTGAAATTTAGCTTTTGCACAAGCTTCCATATCAAATCCTCAACTCTTATTTCAGGGCGGTGGAATCTTTCGTCATGCCACCGTGACCTTTGAACAAACGGGTGAAAGAGAATTCACCGAGTTTGTAGCCTACCATTCTTTCGGATACGTAAATGGGAAGAAATTTTCTGCCATTGTGCACGAGGAACGTGTGTCCCACAAATTCAGGCACGATGGTGCAGGCTCTTGCCCACGTCTTGATAGGTTTCTTTTCATTGGAAGCGTTCATCGCTTGAACTTTTTCCAACAGGTTTAAATCCACAAACGGACCTTTTTTAGTTGATCTTCCCATAATTACTTAGCCTTGTTTTTTCTTCTGTCGCTGACAATCATCCAGCCAAACGCTTTTTTGGTAGAGCGCGTTTTCAGACCGCGGGTCTGCTGGTTCCACGGAGAGCGCGGAATGTTGCCGCCTTTACCGTGACCGCGGCCGCCGCCCATCGGGTGGTCAACAGCGTTCATGGCGCTACCGCGGACGGTAGGTCTTTGGCCGCGATGTCTGTTGCGGCCGGCGTTGCCGATTACAATGTTGGAGTGGTCCACATTGCCGACTTGGCCGATGGTGGCGCAGCAGGCGCTGGGCACCAAGCGGATTTCGCCGGACGGCATTTTGATATGGGCATAGTCCGATTCTTTGGCCATAAGCTGGGCCTGGCTGCCGGCGCTGCGGGCAAGCTGCGCGCCTTTGCCGACTTTCAGTTCAATGGCGTGGATAAAAGTACCTTCGGGAATGTTTTTAAGAGCAAGGCAGTTACCCACTTTAATATCTGCGGCCGGACCGGACACAAGTACGTCGCCCACTTGTACACCTAGCGGATGGAGAATATATCTCTTTTCGCCGTCGGCGTAGTTCAACAGGCAAATGCGGGCGCTGCGGTTCGGGTCGTATTCAATAGACACGACTTTGGCCGGCACGCCGTATTTTTCCCGTTTGAAATCAATCTGTCTGTATGCGCGTCTGTGGCCGCCCCCAATGTGGCGAACCATGATCATACCGGTGTTGTTTCTACCGCCGGTTTTGCGCAGACCTTTGGTTAAGCTCTTCTCCGGAGTGGTTTTGGTAATATCGGAGTAGTCCGACACCGTAATCGTTCTGCGGGAAGGGGTGTAAGGTCTAAATGACTTAATAGGCATAGTTAGTAGTTTCTCCTTTCAGCTACTTCGAAGCGGCTTCCACCATTTCGATTTTATCGCCTTCTTTCAAGGTAACAAAAGCCTTTTTGTAGTCGGGTCTTTTTCCCTCGAAGCGACCCATGCGATGGGTCTTGCCCGTGACGGAAATCGTGTTAATCTTTACAACGGTTACGTTGAAGATTTTTTCCACCGCGGTTTTAATTTCGCCTTTGGACGCGTTTTTGGCAACCACAAAACCGTAGCGGTTATGGGTGTCGCGTTCAATCAAGCTCTTTTCGGTTAAAAGGGGCTTTTTAAGCGTAGTGTAAACGGTCATTATTTGGCCTCCTTGGCGAACGTGTCGCTGAGTTTGGCGACGGCGTCCGTGGTCAAAATAACTTTAGAGCTGTTGAGCACCACATAGGCATTGGCGTCCTGCGGAGCGATGTGGGTAAGACCCGCAACGTTGCGGCAGGCCAAAGCGGCGTTGGCGTCGGCAAAGTTATCCATGACCAGCGGTTTGCGGCCGGCGGCCAAGACGTCCATAATTTCGGCGAAAGCTTTGGTTTTGGGTTCTTTAAGCGTTAAAGATTCCAACACGACCAAGTTGCCTTCGGCGAGCTTGGTAGACAAAGCCATCGCGAGCGCAGTTCTTCTTTTGGCGGCCGGCAAATCCTGGCGGAAAGAGCGCGGGGTAGGACCAAAAGCGATACCGCCGTGGCGGAACTGCACGGCGCGCAAGCTACCCTGACGGGCGCGGCCGGTGCCTTTCTGTTTCCACGGTTTTTTACCGGTACCGGAAACTTCGCTGCGGGTTTTGACGTCGGCGGTGCCGCTTCTTTGGTTAGCCAAAAAGGCGGTGATGACTTCGTGCAAGAAAGTGGGGTTGGCCTTGACGGCGAACAAGCTGTCCGGCAGGGCGCAGGTTCCTTTCTCTTTACCTTTGATATCTAAAACTTTAGTTTCCATGGGTCAAAGTCCTTACTTCTTGTTGGCGGCTTTAGAGGCAGAAACTTTCTGCTGTTGCGGCGCCACATAGTGTTTTTTGTATTTGGAAGTTTCCAAGACGGACACGATGGAGCCTTTGGCGCCCGGAACGGAACCTTTCAGGAAGATAAGTCCGTTTTCGTTGTCCACTTTGATAACTTCAATTTTGGCTACGGTGTGGGTGGTGGTGCCATAGTGACCAGCCATGCGCTGACCGGAAAGCACTTTACCCAAAGAGCGGCGGGAGCCCAAAGAACCCGGAGCGCGGGATCTGTCGGACTGACCGTGGGAATCGGGCTGGCCGGCAAAGCCGTGGCGTTTCATACCGCCGGCGAAGCCGTGGCCTTTGATTTTACCCTGCACGTCCACATAGTCGCCGGGTTTGAAGATTTTTTCGAGTGAAATGACTTGACCGATTTCGAAACCGTTTACGTCCGCGACACGGCATTCCTTCATGTGTCTGACCGGAGCGACGTTGGCTTTTTTGAAATAACCGAGTTCAGGTTTGTTGAGTTTGCTTTCTTTCACTTCGCCAAAACCCACGCAAACGGCATTGTAGCCGTCTTTTTCCTGGGTTCTGACACGCACAACCTTGCACGGGCCCGCTTTTACCACGGACACGCCATGAAGATTGCCTTTTTCATCAAAGAGCTGCGTCATGCCGATTTTTTCGCCGATTACAAAGCGAAAGGTTTCGGGAGCTTCTTTGACAGTTTCTGCTTTGGCCGCTTCAGCAACGGGAGTTGCCTCTTGGGCACCAGCAGCTTGGTTGAGTTCTTCTGTCATATCAGTTCAGTTTCCTATTAGTTGCTTTTGATAGCCACGTCTACACCGGCCGGCAAATCCAGTTTCATAAGTTCGTCGACGGTCTTAGAAGTGGGGCTCTTGAGGTCAATGAGTCTTTTGTGAATGCGCATTTCAAACTGTTCTCTGCTCTTTTTATCGGTATGGGGAGAGCGAAGCACGGTGTACTTCTTAATCCGGACCGGGAGAAGAACAGGACCCGCCACGATGGCGCCGGTTTTTTGGGCCGTTTCCACAATGCGGGAAACGGAGGCGTCCAACATGCGATGGTCGTAAGAACGCAATTTGATGCGGATTCTTTCTTGGCTTAATACTTTAGCCTTTTTTTCTGTTTTTTCTGCCATGTTTAGTTTCCTTAAATGTTTTTTACAAAAAATTATTCGGCAGAAATCCCCACTCCGGGTCGTATCTTCGACGAGCCGGTCAGGAATTTTCCGCCTTTGCTTCCAATTCAGTACATTTTATTATACTAAATTAGCGGGCTTTTGCGCTATACAATTTACTTGCGTTTTTCACCGTTTCGCTTTCATTGCAGGGCGCCTAAAATTCGCTTGAATATATTGTATAAAATCTGTATTGTATTGTAAAGGGAATCCCGACGGGGCCCGCATTTCCGTTTCTAAGGAGATTTTTATGCCTGAAATTAATTATAGTCTGCGCATTATTAAAGGCTATCCCACCCCCAACGTACAATTTATTGATATTAACACCCTGCTGGCCGAGCCCGAATACTTTACCCAAGTAATCAAATGTGCCAAACAGTTCAGCAAACGCTGTCGCCGGAAGCACTTAAAAATACGGCCATTATCACGCCCGAATCGCGCGGTTTCTTTTTTGCCGCGCCTGTGGCCTACCGTTTGGGCCTGCCGTTTTTGCCCATCCGCAAAAAAGGCAAAATTCCGAACAAACCCTACTGCTTCCGCATTACCAACGAGTACGACAGCTACGATATGGAAATGGATGAAGAACTGCTTTTATCCTTCCCGAACTTTATCTATATTGATGATATTTTAGCCACCGGACAGACGCTGTCGTCGGTTCGCAAAGCGATAGCGGCCAAAGGCAAAGAAATCTTGCTGGCGGTGCATTTAACGTCCGTAAAAAGCCTGCAAACCATGCGGGACGATAACCCCGAATTAAAAAATCTGCCGCTTAAAGAGATATTATAACCCGTCTAAACGCAAAAACGCCGGGCCCTGTATCGGGTCCGGCGTTTTGTTTTAACCTTTAAAGATTAATTGCGGAAACTCTCTCCCGTGCAAACATGGTTCACACACTTAGGCGCAATTTGTACGCGGCACATTTCGCGCGTACAAGGAGCAAGAGAGCAGGCTTTATCAAACGCGGCTTTGACCGTTTCCGCTCCTTTTTGGCTGACGGCTTGATACCCGTCGCACATGCAACAGCCTTTTTGAACGGCCACACAATCCGCGTCTGCGGTGCAGGCCTTATCGGCTTTTAAAATCGCTTTCGTCAACACCTTGGGCTTGGCGTTGATGCCCACGGATTTCGGGGCGGAGGCACAGGCGGCCAATACGGCGGCGCAAACGGTTAAAAACAATACTTTTTTCATATTTTCCCCTATTTAACGAAATAATTTTTATACGGCTTGGGCGTACCCGTGCAAATCCCGTTTTGGCAGGACGTATTGATATCCACATAGCACATTTGGAGCGTGCACGCGGCACGGTCGCACTCTTTCACAAAAAACGGCTGAAGCGCGGCGGCGGCTTCTTTATTCACCGCTTCTTTACCGGCGCACATGCAGCAGCCTTTGTTGACAGACGTGCAGTCTTCTTCCACCTTGCAGGACTTATCGGCCGACTGCAGGGCTTCGGCGTAATTTTTAGATTTCAAGTTAACGGGAGTTTTCACTTCCACCGTTTTGGCGCATCCGGCAAATAACACGGCCGCGCCCAATAACCCCAACAATTTGATATTCATTTTAGTTCCTCCGTGATATAGGATATTATATCAAATTCTATATTCCCGCCAAATTTATTATAATAGAACCGTAGTAAAAATTTTATCTGTTTTTGGAACCGTGCAAGCGGTGTTGCCGCAAGGCACAGCTATACTCCAAAAGCAGTCGTTTGAGGCACAAGATAAAGGGAAGTCATGAGCCCTTTGTTTTGTGCCAAGTGTTTGTCGCCCTTGCGGTGGCAAACCACGGCTGTTTATTGGGCTTCGTATAGCTGGGCCCGGATAAATAGCCGTTTTTGTTTGGTTCCAAAGACAACAAGGAGCCTTTATGAACAACAGCTATACATCCGCACCCGTCCGGGGGTTTACTTTGATTGAACTTTTGGTAGTGGTATTAATTATCGGGATTTTGGCCTCTGTAGCGTTGCCGCAATACCAAGCCGCTGTATTAAAAAGCCGCTTTGTACAAGCAAAAACCTTAGCTACCTCATTAGCCCAAGCCCAAGCAGTCTATTATTTAGCCAATGGAGAATATAGCCACTCTTTTGATGAGTTAGATGTAACCACCCCTCCTTACATAAGAGAAGAAAATAATGTTCTCAATGGCGTCAACCGACCGCACCGATATTTTAACTGGGGATATTGCGTTCTTTGGGAAGATGCCACAACTTGCGCTGTTAATTCTAATTATACTATTGCTTACACAATATTTGGACGGCATTCTCCCATATATGCCGGGGAAAAAGTATGCACAACGTATGATACAAATCCTTCCTCTCTCCCCAACAAACTGTGTAAAAATGAAACCGGGCTTACTACACCTACAGAAACCGGAAGTTATTATCTCCGGTGGATTTATTAATGAGACTTCCCGGACTCCCGTTTCGGGGCTTCTTTTGTTTCAAAATCTCAGCTTCGCTTGATTTTTCCACCGCCAAAAACAAAAAGAAAACTCCGTTTTCTTGCGGCAGGATTTGCATTCATCCCCGCGTTTACACACGGGGTACTCTGTTAGATATAAAAAGACACAAGGGACGAAAAATTTTTCGTCCCTTGTGCGTAAAACTTCAGTTAAGTACAGTTGTGTTACTCAATAATTTTGGTAACGACGCCGGCGCCTACCGTATGGCCGCCTTCGCGGA
>CALYRQ010000015.1 GCA_945483375.1 uncultured Elusimicrobia bacterium | reverse complement strand
GCCGCGCCCTTGGCCGCCACTGGCGCCGCCTTCGCAGGGGCTGACGGAGCCGCCCGAGCTTCTGGCGCAACAGGAGCCGCCGGAGCTTCTGGCGCAGCTGGAGCTTCTGGAGCTGCCGGTGCCGCTGGAACAGTCTCTTGCGCCACAGCCGGCGCACCCAACGCGTCTTGCCCGCCACTACTCCAAACGCCAATGTGGCGATGCCGCCGTCCCCACCGATAAGCCCGCTCACGCTGTAAACCAAAAGCACAAACGCAAACGTCAGCGAAATGGCGTTTTCCAGGCGGCGCACTTTATTTAAAATACCCATCCAAAACACGCCCGCCGCCAGGGCAAACACAATTCCCAGGCCAAACGATTTTACCACCCGCCACGAAATCTCCGCCGCCGACACCTGCCCGCCGTGCGAGGCTACGCTCAAAAGCGCAAGCGCGAGCACGATGGAATAAACGCCCGTTAAATTGGCCTCTAAAAACAGCACGGTTTTGGCGGTTTTGGAAACCTGGAGTTTGGCCAGCATCGGCGTAATGACGGCGGTGGAGTTGTCGGCCACAATCGCGCCGATGATAAACGCATACAACTGCGGGATATTCAGCAACCGCCCGGTAATAAACGCCGTCGTCAGCGTGATGATGGCAAAGCAAACCGTGGTAAGAAGCAGCCCTTGTCCCACCGCGCCGCGAAGCGACAAAATACGGAAATCCACCCCGCTTTTAAAAAGCACCACGATAAGCGCGACCGTGGTAAAAATCTGCCCCGCGCCGCCGAAATCTTCCGGCCCCGCCAAGTGAAAAACGGGCCCCAATAACATCCCTAGCAGCATCAGCGGCAATACGTCCGGCAGGCGCGTTTTCTCAAACAGAAAAGAAAACACCTGCCCCAAAAACAGCAAAACACCGATAAGCAAAATGGTATAAGTCATGGTTTTATTATACGAAAAACCTCCCTTGCGCGAAACCGTAATATTTAATTAAATATCCATATGGAAAACAACGCAAAAATTTTATTGGCGGACGATTCCCACGCCATCCGCTTTTTAGTGTCCGAAATTCTGACGAACGCCGGGTTTACCGTCATTCAAGCCGAAAACGGACAGGAAGCCATCGACAAAACCTATAAAGAAAACCCCGACCTTTTAATTTTAGATTACGAAATGCCCGTTAAAACGGGTTTCGACGTAGTAAAAGAAGTCCGCAGCCGCACGGGCTACCTGCATACGCCCATTATTATTTTTACGGCCGTGACCGACAAATCCACCAAGCTCGAAGGCCTCGGCCTGGATATTGACGACTATCTTACCAAGCCCGCGGACGAGGACGAAATCGTCGCGCGCGTAAAATTATTGTTAAAACGCAGCAAACAAAAAATGGACTGCAACCCGCTCACGCGCCTGCCGGGCAACCCGTCCATTCAAGCGCGGGTGGAAGCGGAAATCGCCGCCGGCAAATCGTTTGCCGTACTGTATTGCGATTTAAATAACTTTAAATCTTTTAACGATCATTATGGTTTTGAAGCGGGCGACCGCGTGCTGAAAACGGAAGCGGAAATTATCACCCGCGCCGCCGCCAAAGTGCCGGGTTCGTTTGTGGGACATATCGGCGGAGACGATTTTATCGTCGTCTGTCCGTTCGAATACGCCGAAAGCGTGGCAAGCGAAATCGCCGCCGAAACGGACAAAGTGGCCCCGACTTTTTACAACGAAACGGACCGCGCCCAGGGATTTATGACCTCCACCAATCGCAAAGGCGAAGTGGAAAATTTTAAATTTCTGTCTATCGGTATTGGCATTGTGCACAACACCAAGCGGCCGCTGACTTCGTTTGCCATGGTAAGCAACATCGGCAGTGAACTCAAATGCTTGGCCAAACAGCACGAAGATGGCAGTTTCTACGTAATGGACCGCCGGGCGTAACACGGTTAACGGCTCTTTCTAAAAAGACGGCTTTATTAAGCCGTCTTTTTTGTCTAAAGCCCCGGACTATGCCGAGAGATATTTTCCCCCACCTAACAAAAAACCCCTATAGGTGAAAGCCCGTTTTTTCCTATAATATAAGTATGGAAAAAGAACAGGACGTTACCGTCGCCAAAAGCGCAGGGTTCTGCCCGGGCGTCAAGCGCGCCATCGACAAAGTGCTTGAACTCGAAGCCGCCGGCAAAAAACCCGTTTATACCATCGGCCCGCTGATTCACAATAAGCAGGTAACCGATATGCTCGCCGCCAAACAAATCACTTCGATTGATTTGCCGCAGGACGCCGCCGACAAATCCGGCGTACTGGTTATCCGCGCGCACGGTATCACGCCACAGTTCCAGCAGGAAGTGGAATCGCACGGAATGGAAGTGGTGGACGCCACCTGCCCGCTTGTAAAACACGCACAAAATATCATCGCAAAATTTGCAGACCAAGGGTATCACACCGTCATCGTGGGTGACGGCGGACACGCCGAAGTAATCGGGCTTTTGGGGTATGCCAAGAGCAACGGAACCGTGGTGGCCGGGGCTGAAGAAGCCGCCAAACTGCCGCACTTTGAAAAAGTAAACGTCGTATCTCAAACCACCCAAAAAGAAAGCGATTTTTACGCCACCGCCGAAGAAATCAAAAAACACGCGGACGAATGTCAAATTTCAAACACCATCTGCCAACCCACCAAAGACCGCCAAAAAGAAACCGTGGAGCAAGCCAAAAAGGCGGACCTGGTTATTGTCGTAGGCGGCAAACACAGCGCCAATACGGCGCGGCTGGCGTTTTTGTGCAAAAACCTCTGCCCGCACGTACAGCATGTGGAAACGGAAGAAGAATTGCTGGAAGATGAAGTCGTCCGCGCGCATAAAATTTTTATCACCGCCGGGGCCTCTACCCCCAACTGGGTAATCGACCGCGTGGCCGCCCGCGTAAAAGAACTGCGAAAACCGGGCGCGAAATCCATCCTGCCCGTTTTACAAAAAACCTGGCGTTTTTTAGTGAAAAACGCTTTTTATACCGCTTCGGCCGCGGCCGCGCTTGCGTATGTATGTATGCGTTTGGAAGGAATCCGGCCGGACGCGCGCCTGGCCGCGTTTGCGTGGCTGTTTGTATTTGCGGGAACGGCGTTCAACCGTTCCACCGAAGCCGCTTACGCCAAAAATAAAAATTTTCTGCGCTTTGCCAGTTTCGCCTGCGCCGCGGGTGCGCTGGGCATAGCCGCGTGGCTGGGGCTCAAAACGTTTGCGCTGTGCGCGATACTCATGACGGCGGGTTTTTTATATCCGTTCCGCAATACCCTCACCGCCCACTTGCCCCCCCTGCCCGGCACCAAAGATTTCGCCACCGCGCTCGGCTGGGCCTTTGCGTGCGCTTTTTTACCGGCGTACCAATACGGGCTCCTCTCGCGCAAGGCCACTTATTTGGCGATTGTCTATACGCTTCTTTTGGTGTTTATGCGTTCCGTTACGCTGGGGTTCTCTTCGGCCAATAAAGACATGATTATCGGCCGCGAAAGTTTTTACAAAGCGTTCGGCATCAAAAAAACCAAATGGGCGGTGGCGCTGATTTTGGCCGCGCTGACGGCCACGTTGGGAACCTTGTGGACGCTCACCTGGAAACCCGCCTTGGTCGCCATGCTGTTAATAGGCGACCTGTACACGATTTTTATAGTAATATATTATTATGGCAGGAACGCCACCCGCAGCGTGAAGGATGAAACGCTGGTGGACGGACAGTTTTTTGTACTGTGGGCTTTAAGCGCTTTAGCTGCCCTGCTGTAAACAATGTTCGGAGGGGATATGAGCATTAAAAGAATAGGAATTTTGACTGCCGGGGGCGACTGCCCCGGTTTGAACGCCGTTGTGCGCGCGGTAAGCAAAAACGCGTTACAGCGCGGAGTGGAAGTGTTGGGGTTTAAAAACGGCTTTGACGGCCTGGTACGTAACGAATTTATCAACATTACGAACCAAACGGTTTCCGGCATTTTAACGCTGGGCGGCACCATTTTGGGCTCCAGCAACATCGCCAACCCGTTTAATTATACGTTGCCGCCGTTTGGCTCGCCCGAAACGCCGCGCGATTTGTCGTCCGTCGTCATGCACAATTTTAAAGAAAACCGGCTGGACGCGCTGATTACCATCGGCGGGGACGGCACGCTTCACATGTCCCAACAATTTGTGGACATGGGCATGCCGATTGTGGCCGTACCCAAAACGATTGATAACGATTTGTCCGCCACTGACCAAACGTTCGGCTTTGACTCGGCGTTGTCCATCGCCACCGAAGCCATCGACCGCCTGCACACCACCGCCCAAAGCCATCACCGCGTGATGATTGTGGAAACCATGGGCCGCTATGCGGGCTGGATTGCGTTGCGCTCGGCCATCGCGGGCGGGGGCGACATTGTACTGATTCCCGAAATCCCGTATAACGACGAGGTAATCGTCAACGCTATTTTGGAACGCAAAAACAGAGGCAAAAATTTCAGTTTGGTGGTAGCCGCCGAAGGAGCAAAAAACGAACAGGGCGAACAGGCCGTCGCGCGCACCGTAGCCGGCAGCACGGACGCCATCCGCCTGGGCGGTATCGCCAACAAATTAAGCCAAATGATTGAAGATAAAACGGGCATTGAATCGCGCGCTTGCGTACTCGGGCACACCCAGCGCGGCGGCACGCCCACCGCATTTGACCGCTGGCTCTCCACTCTCTATGGGGCCAAAGCGTTTGACATGGTACTGGAAGGCAAATTCGGTTATATGGCCGCCTTGCACGCTTTTAAAATGACGGAAGTAAAAATTTCGGACGCGATTTCCAACTTAAAACGCGTCGACCCGCACGGAGAAGAAGTGCGCGCCGCCCTGGAAGTGGGGATGAGTTTCGGTTCCGCCGAAATCGGCTGATAAGGAGATTTTATGAACGACAATTTGGATATGATTTACGGGATTCACCCCGTACAGGAAGCGTTACGGAGCAAAAAACGCAACGTTACACAGTTGTACGTGTCCGACTCCAAGTCCGGCCACCGCGCGGTGGAGGACATTATCCGCATGGCAAAACGTCAAAACGTGAGAATTGACCGTATCGACAATAAAACGCTCGACCGCTTAACCCGCAACGCCAACCACCAGGGGATTATGGCCAAAATCCAGCCCGTCAAAATGATGAAACTCTCTAACGCCATTTACGAAGCCGACGGCAACAAAAAAGACCTGTGGCTGGCGGTGGACGAAATGACCGACCCGCAAAATCTGGGAGCCATTATCCGCAGTGCGGCCTGCTTGGGCTTTTCCACCATTATCCTACCCAACCGCCGCACCGTGGGCATTACGCCCGCCGTGTACAAAGTGGCGTGCGGCGCGATTGAAAACATCAACATCGTGGAAGTGGCGAACCTGTCCGCCGCGCTGACCGATTTGAAAGAAGAAGGCTTTTGGATTTACGGCGCGGACATGGCGGGCAAATCCATTACTACCATGGATTACGCCTCCCCCGCCGTGCTGGTGATTGGTTCGGAAGGCTTCGGCATTCGCGAAAAAACGGCCGAAAACTGCGACGAAATTATTTCCATTCCGCAAAAAGGCGGCGTGGAAAGTTTAAACGCGTCCGCCGCGGCCAGCATTATCATGTACGACATGATGGCCAAAGTACAGCTGAAAAAATAAACGGTTTCATTTAAAAAGGCCCCGCTTGCCACGGGGCCTTTTTAATTTAATACATAGCAATCATACTCAGGCTCCAAACAGGTCGTTTTTTTAGTTGAAAAAGAGCGACAGACACTCCTGGCCAAAGACGTTTCCGGTTCATCTTTTTCCACCTGGCAATTTAACGTTTTATTTTTAAAGTAATATATCCACCAAGAGCGCATACCCGTTCGTTGATTATAAATTTGAATTCTTCCATCGTCTTCATCACCATCATAGACACTCTCTAACAAAAAATTATCCGTACTGGGAATGATTATATCTAACTCATCGACATTGTCCGTATAATCACCATTCGCCAAATAATATACTTCTTCGGCTTGAATAGCTGCTTTTATCATTGTTAAGGCCTCCACCGCACGGCTTTTCTCCACCGCTTTTTGGTACTGCGGCAAAGCCACCGATGACAAAATACCGATGATTAAGACAACAACTAATAATTCTATTAACGTAAAACCGCGTTCTTTACACATGGAAAATACCCCTCCTTTATCCTTACGGTTATTCCCATGTTATCAAAAAAAAAAAAACGGGTCAAGGCCTTCCAGGCCGCGGAGATTGTCCGCGTTCTTCTGACTAATGAAGCCACATTGTTTTAGAAATAACGCTGACAAAGAAATAACTGCCCTAGAGCCTGGGCTCCCCCAGCCGCCAGTCCGGCGAGGACCCGCGCTCTTCTGATTAGTTGAGCTACACTATTTAAGACATGTCGCCAACTACGAACAGGCGAGCCCAAACGGCGACCCCGGAAACCCACAATAAAAGGGACAGGCTTTTTCCCGTCCCTTTATATGTAAATAGGTTTTTCAAAACTACAGATAAATTTCCAACTTGTCGAGTTCTTTGCCCTTTTCGTTATATACTTTGAGGGTCAGTTTGCGGTCCACAATTTTCCCCGCCGCATAATGCCGCGCCGATACAAAGCGCGCGGTAGACGGATCCGGGTTTTCGCGTTTGCCCGGCTGCGGGGCCGCCGTACCCAGCGTAACGTAGGTTACGCCGCGCGGGCGGGCTTCGCCGCGGAACATGGGGAAAGTGCGCTCATAATCGGCATCGCCGCCCTGGAGCACCAGGTTTACACCGTAATCTTCAAAAATTTTCACCCAATTAAAAAACACTTCGTTATTGGCTCCGCGCGCACCCGACGAATACGCAGGAGCGTTAATTACTACAATTTTCCATTTTTCCCCGGCTGAAGCCAAAGTGCTTTTGAGCCATTCCGTCTGCGTGGATTTTTCGCCGATTTCCGGCGCCCACACGGCGCCTTCCGCCACATTCGTGTCCAAAAAAACAAAACGGGCGTTGGCGGAATCAAACGAATAATACTTGGGCGTGGCGCGGCTCCAGCTCATATCGTGATAGCGCGAATAATTGGCGCGCAGAAACGCTTTGCTTTCGCGGTTTTCGCGGTCCGGCCCGTACTCGTTGGGCCCCAGTGCGACAAACAGCGGATTTTTAACCAAAACGTCTTTAAAAGGAGTAAAAAACTCCCGGTCCGCATCTTCATTTAAACCGCTGTGGGTGATATTACCCGTATGGATTAAAAAATCGCTCTTTTCCTTTTGCATGAGTTCGGCCAAATTGGCGCGCGCCGCGGCAGCGTCATCCGGCACCGCTTCCCCGTTTTCTCCCACGGGTTTGTCTGCGCCCGTCGCCCCCAAAGCCAAAAAGTTGACCGTTTTGCGCTCCGCCGAATATAAGGTGCGAAACGTACCCTCCGCGGGTTCCTGCGCGCCGTCGCGCGCTTCGTTATATACATAAACACGGTAGCAGAAATCCTGATTCGGCACCAAACCGTACAAAACGGCTTTGTGCTGGGTGCCTTCGGGAATCACCGTCATAATTTGGTTACAGCGCGGGGCGGGCCCGTATTCCAGCCAGCCGGGGGAAGCAATATCGGTCTGCCATTTTAAAATCATGGTGGTTTGGGTCGGGTCCTCGATATACGGCCCGCGGATAATCCGCGCCGAAAACAAAAGCGGCGCGCTCAATAAAAAACAAATAAAAAGGGATAACTTTTTCATACTCTTTCATTCTACTAAATATCCCCCCGCAAAAACAGAAATCCCCTATAGCCAAGAGCGTTCAAAATTTGGTTAAATGAAAGAATATGAAAAAACTACTTTTTATTCTTTTGTCCGTTTTTACGCTGTCCGCCGCCAACGCGCGGACGGTGGATGTTACCGCCGCGTATACCGGCGCCTCCCATTTTGACCAAGTGGAAGCCGAAGCCACCGCGGCGCTTTCGCTCAACGCATTAGCCGGAGTGAAAGCCAAATATGTAAAAGACAAACACGTAGAGCCGGAAGGATTCAAAAATCCCATTTATTCCGTCTACCTGCCCGTACACCTGGATTTCGAACTGCTCCAAATCAACCTGACGCCTTTCTATTATTTTAAAAACAAAAGTGAAAACAATCCCTACCAGGACGCTTCCGCGTTCGGCCTTAAAACTCTGTTCGTCATGAATTTGCAGGACGATACGGTAAATGACCTCTACACCAACGCGTTTATCGGCGCTTCCTTCGCGCGCCAAAAAGGCACCGCGTTTTTTGACGAGGGCGACGTGAGCGACCAATACTATTCCCAAGCCGCCTATACGCTAGGTTTTTATAAAGACTTTTTCCGCTCGTTCGGCTTTCAAGCCTCCGCCACCGCGTTCCACTACCCGGACGGCGTGAGCGACGTGGCCGGCTTCAGAGGCGTACTCAACCAACAAGACCTGGCCGAAGCCCAAACGCTCGACGTTACGCGCGACTTAGGCAAATACACCTTAAACGCCCGCTTAACCCGCATGTGGCCCGACAACGCCTCTACCATTTACCTGGGATATGCGTTCGGCGAATACCACACGGCGGACCCGCAACATTCGTTTATGGTGGGTAACTCGTTTGTACTGGCGCAGCGGATTTCCGTGGATATGGCTTATAACCACATCCGCACCGTACACAACGAAAACAAACGCGACATCTTTTATGTCCGGTTGGGTATGTCTTTCTAGGATAGATTATGCCAGAAGAAAACAAAGTAATAAATGTACGCGCTTTGTCCCTCATCTCGCATAAACTCAAAACGCCGCTTTCCATTATTAACGGCTATTCCGAAGCTATTTTATCCCAAGCCGGGAAGGAAAAGTTTTCCCCGTTTACCTCTAAAGCGCTTGAAGAAATCAATAAACAGGGCAAGCGTATGTCCCAACTGGTGGACAAACTGTTCGCTTTCAACAAAGTTTCTTCCACCGATGGCACCGCCCTGGAACGCAAACCCGTGGCGTTAAAACCGCTTATTAAGGAATGCGCCGCGCAGGCCATTGCTCTAAACGAAGACGCCGCGCCCGAACCCGTCCCGCAGGAGGACTCTTCCGTCCGCCGCGGCACATTTGTGGAAATCGACTGCCCGGAAGGCCTCAGCATCACCGCCAACGAGGACATGCTGCGCCTGGGCGTGCAGGAATTGTTAACCAATTCGATTAAATTTAACAATAAGATGGAAAAAGTCATTAAGGTCCAGTGCGCCAACCACGGCGGAAGCGTATCGCTTTCCGTGCGCGATTACGGCGTAGGTATCCGCCCGCAGGACGTAAACCGCATCTTTGAACCATTCTACCAGGTAGATGATTCTTTTACCGGGCAAATCAACGGGTGGGGGCTGGGTTTATCGATGCTTAAACGAATTTTGGATTTACACGGCGGGACCATCAGCGTCGTGTCGGACCGGGGGCTCGGCTCCATATTCACGATTAATTTCCCGACATTATGAACCCAGAAACGCTTTTAGAACAAACCTCTTCCGCATGCGACGCACTGCGCGGCGACATTATCGCCGCCTCTCGCGCGCTGTTGGAATTTAACCGCCGGCTGGAGCAAATTTTGCAGCAGCTGCACAAAAACATTGAAGTGCGCGATACCGACTTTGCCGCCCAGTTCAACGATTTTTGCGCACAACTTCGCAAAGAACAAGACGGACGAGATCTGTTTTGGACCGAAGCCCGCACCGCCGCGCGCACGTTCAAACCCGCCGACTGGACGGGCGATTTGGCTCTTGCGGCCAAAGGCCTAAACAGCCGCGCCAAAACGCTCTCGCGCGCCACGGACGAATTTACCACCGCGTACGATTTGTTTTGCCGCAATTATAAAAGTTTTACGGCGACCAAATTAAACGTTTGGCTGCTGACGTCTTGCCAGAACGATTTTTCCAACTTGACGGGAAAAATCCTCTTTCTGGCACGGGAAATAGCCAAACAAACCGAAAAAAACAGGGGGCCGCATGCTTTCGGATAAACAGTTCCTCTACTACCAAAAAACCACCGCCATTTGCCTGACGATTATTGCCGCCGGCGTGGTAACCGCGTTTTTGGTCTACACCAAAGCGCTCTTGATTCCGCTGGTCATATCAATTTTTTTCTACACCATTCTCGCGCAGATGACGCTGTACCTAAAACACAAATTTTCTTTTCCGTCCTGGGCGGCGATGACGGTGTCTATCCTGCTCTGTGCGGCGGTGTTTACCGGGATTGTTTTATTTACCGTTAACTCGGTAGGGGACTTTTTAAAAGGCGGCGAAGTATACCGCCAAAACCTAATCGCCACGGTGACGGATTTAACCTCCCGTCTGCAGCAGCACGGCATTACGCTGGACCAAAATTTCTTAGAAAATTACCTGCGCGAATTGCCCGTATTTAACTGGCTGAAAAATTTTGGCGGAAAATTATTTTCGCTTCTGTCCAATTTGACGGTCATCATGCTGTTTATGATTTTCTTCCTGTTCGGAAGCAAAAAAACGCCGCCCATCACCAACCCGGCCATTAAAGAAATGCTGTCTAACGTATCTATTTATCTGTCCGTAAAACTGATGGCCTCCCTGGCCACGGGGTTGGTGGCGGCCGCCATTCTGCTGGGGTTCCAGGTTAAGCTGGCGGTGCTGTTTGCACTGTTTATGTTTTTGCTTAATTTTATCCCCAGCGTGGGATCCATCGTAGCCGTTTTACTGCCGGTTCCCGTTCTGTTTTTGCAATACGGGTTCGGACCGAAATTTTTTATCGTAATGGGTTTTCTGACCGCTACGGAATTTATCATCGGCAACCTGCTGGAACCCCGCTTTTTAGGCCAGGGAATGGATTTACACC
>CALYRQ010000014.1 GCA_945483375.1 uncultured Elusimicrobia bacterium | reverse complement strand
AATCTTTTAACCCAATTATATTCTAGCATTTATAAATTGAAAAGGGGGAAAAAGGGTTGCTTTTCCGGCCCGGGAAGTGGTAAGGTGTAAATATCTCAAATTTAAACTGGGGAAAAACTATGAAACACGGTTTTACGTTGATTGAGATGCTGGTAGTGGTGCTGATCGTGGGGATTTTGGCGGCGGTGGCGTTGCCGCAGTACGAAACGGCGGTGGAAAAATCCCGCGCCACGCAGGCATTTATTTTGGGTAAACATTTGGCGGAAGCCGAGGAACTCTATTTCCTGTCTACCGGACGGTATACGGATGATTGGGACGAATTGGGCGAAGCCCGGCCTAATATTAAAGGCTGGACTTTCTCCTTGGATTTTACGACGGAAAACATCCGGGCCAAGCGCGATAACACCACCTTGCACTACCGTTTCTTTTTGCGGGAATTGCGTAATAATGTTTCCTATGCTGGAAGATATTTATGCTTGGCGCAGGCTGCTGATGAAAAAGCAATATCCGTCTGCCAGTCGCTGGGAACGAGCGAAATTCCGGAAGATTATTCTCTGATGAGCGGCAATTATAAAGCGTTTCCGCTAAATTAACGTGACTTTTATTTGTTAAAAACGCCCCTGTTTAGCGGGGCGTTTTTTAATGGGAAGAAATTTTCTTTTGGATTAAAAATGAACCGATTAAGATGAGTGCCAACCCGCCCGCTTCGGGCCCGGAAGGGATTCTTCCGGCGGTGATAAAATCGCCCGCCATCGCCACCACCGGCGACAGATACGCCACCGCCGCCATGCGCGTGGCTCCCCAGCGGCGCACCAACGCCACCATAAGTAAAAACGCCACCGCGGAAGACAGCACCCCCGCCGCCAAAATGGAAACGGTTACTTTGGTGCTGAACGCCGCAGGAGCAGGAGCCGTTTCGCATACACAGGCTGCGACCAACAGGATTATGGCGGAAATCAGATATTGGTAAAACGTGTTTGCCTGTGGCGTGATGGCGCG
Source organism: uncultured Elusimicrobia bacterium (assembly GCA_945483375.1). GTDB lineage: Bacteria > Elusimicrobiota > Elusimicrobia > Elusimicrobiales > Elusimicrobiaceae > Avelusimicrobium. The sequence continues at coordinate 9,806 of CALYRQ010000014.1, read as the reverse complement.
TTCGTCCACCATAATTTTTTTGATGAACACGCCCCCCATGCCGAGGGACCACGTCATCAAAATAAACGCCGCACAGCCAAAAATCGCTTTCGGGCTGTTGCCTAAAGACTGTGCTCCGGCCGATACCATCGGCCACATGATGGTCCACATGCCGACAAGTCCAAAAATCACGCCGATAGTTCTGCGCAGGGTAAAACGGTCTTCCCCGCCCAAAAAAATACCCGCCGCGATGAACGACCATATCGGTACGGTGCCGTAAAAAATGCCGCCCACCGTGGGAGCCACAAACTGCTGGCCCCAGGAAAGCGCCGCAAACGGAAACAAAATGAGGGTAAAACCCAGCAGGGCGGGTTTCCACAACCGGCTCGGCGGGATTTTTAAACTTTTGCGCTGTACGGCGTAGAGTGCGGCAAAAAATACAAGCCCCGCAAGCACGCGGTAAAATGTACCCCAAACGGGCGGCAGGGCGGAAACGATGTTTTTGGTAGCCAGCGGGGCGGTACCCCAGCAGAGGGCCAGGCAGAGGGCTAAGATATATCCCATGTTAAAGTATGTCTCCTTTAAAATATTATAGTAAATAACAACGGACGGCTGATGTTAACTGGCGATTTGCGCACAAGGGATAAGAAAGAGATATTTCTTATCCCTTGTTGCTTTTACGGGCAACCATTTTCCACATTTGGCTAACTTTGCGTTCCCTTGCCACTCGGCGTACCTGGCAGTACTTCCTCGGGCAACTAGCAACGCAAATTTAGCTCAAATCTGAAAAACCAGCCGAAGCTATGCAATGTTATTCTAATCTGCACGGCATTATTTTATTGCTGTCATCCCCGAGGTTGTAGTCGGGAATCTACCGATTTTTTGTTGTCGTCATCCTGTGTTTTGCCTTGTGGGGGCTAATACCGGCGTCAATAACCGGCCGTACGCGTGCGGCCGGGAAATCGTATAATATATATTAAGGAGAAACTCATGAAAAAAACATTTTTTATTTTGGCTGTTTTGGTTTCGCTGGGGCTTTTGTATTGGGGATTCTCGCGCCCGAATACGGCGCATGCGGATAAAACGTCCATAGTGGTTTCGGGTTATGTGCCGTATACGCTGGCGCGTCAGATCGGCGGGGATAAAATTGCGCTTTCCATGTTGCTCCCGGCCAATGCGGAGCCGCATTCGTTTGAGCCTACTCCCGGAGATATGGTGGCCGTGCGCCGAGCGAACGTGTTTGCATATGTTTCTCCCCGCATTGAACCGTGGGCCAAAGACGTTTTGGCCGCCGTCGGGCCGGATACTTTGGTGGTGGAAGCTGCCGCGTTTGCCGCCCCGTCGGACGACCCGCACGTATGGATGGATTTTAACAACGCCGGGCGCATCGCCGCCGCGCTGGCCGAAGCCCTGGCCAACAAGGACCCGCAAAATGCCGCTTTTTATGAAGCCAATTTAGCCGCTTTTCAAGCGGAGCTGGCCGCTCTGGACGCGGATTACAAAAGCGCGTTGGCGGATTGCCAAAGCCGCGAAGTGGTGCATGTGGGACATTTGGCTTTTAAAAATTTGACGAAAAATTATAATCTGTCGCTCTCTTCCCTTGCGGGAGCTTCGCACGACGGGGAACATTCGGCCCGCAAACTGGCGGAGTTGGTTAAATTTATCCGTCAAAAAAACGTGAAAACCATTTTTACCGAAGAAACGTTATCCCCGCGTCTGTCCGCCGCCGTGGCGGAAGAAACGGGTGCGCGGATTTTGCCGCTTTACACCGTAGAACATGTGGGAAAAGGCGATTTTGAACGCGGCGCGACATACGGCGAACTTATGCGCCGCAATCTGGAAAATTTGCAAAGGGGGCTTGGATGCAAAGCGTAATCCGTGCGGAAAGCCTGCGTTTCGCCTATACGCGCGTGCCCGTTTTGGAAAATATTTCTTTCGACGTAAAATCCGGCGATTATGTCGGCCTTATCGGCCCCAACGGCGGCGGAAAAACCACGCTTTTAAAACTTTTGCTGGGGCTTGAAAAAGGCTCCGGCGAAATTTTCCTTTTCGGGACTCCGCTTGAGGAGTTTAAGGACTGGCACAAAATCGGTTACTTGGCGCAAAAAAGCCCCGTTTCGCAAAGCAGGTTCCCTATTTCCGCTGAAGAAGTGGTGTTGATGGGGCTTCCCTCCCGACGCGGCGCGGCCGTTTCCCGCGCGGAGCTGAAAGAAGTGTACGCCGCCATGCAACAAACCCGCACGCGTGAATACGCGGGGCGGATTTTTCACGATTTATCCATCGGACAGCAACAGCGCGTTTTGCTGGCGCGTGCCCTTGTCAGCAAGCCCGAACTGCTTATTTTGGACGAACCTTCCACCGCGCTCGACGCGTCTTCGCGCGAGATGTTTTTTGACCTGCTCGGCGAATTAAATTCCAAACATGGTGTAACCATTTTGCTTATCACGCACGACACGGGCGAAGTGGGCAAATATATTTCCAAATTTATGTACGTGGATAAAACGCTTGTGTTTTTCGGCACAAAAGAAGAATTTTGCAAGTCCGACAAAGTGGCCCAAAAACTGGGCGCGTTTGCCCAGCATACGATTGACCACCTGCATAACCACGGTCACTGCCCGCTGGGATGCTCGTGCGGGGAGGAACATAAATGATTGGCGAATTTTTAAGTTACGGATTTGTTCAGCGTGGGCTTGTCGCCGGCAGCTTTGCGGCGGCGGCGTGTGCGCTCTTGGGAGTGTTTTTGGTGCTTAAACGATTGTCTTTAATCGGCGACGGCATGAGCCACGTTTGTCTGACGGGCGTGGCGGTGGCCCTTTTAACTTCCACGAACCCGGTGTATATGTCGGTGCCGGTGGTGATGCTTTCTTCCCTCGGTATTATGAAGCTGACGCAAAAATTTAAAATTTATGGCGACGCCGCCATCGGCATCGTCAGCGCGGCGGGGCTTTCCGTGGGCCTTATGATTACCGCGTTTGCCGGCGGTTTTAATACCGATTTGCTGGGCTATTTATTCGGCAGTATTTTAACGGTAGCCCGGGCCGAAGCCGTTTTGTGCGGCGTGCTGTTGGCCGTTGTTTTGGCGGGCTTGCTGTTTTTCTACCGGGATTTAACGTCTGCCTGTTTTGACGAGCCTTTCGCCTGTACCCGCGGTATTCGCGCGGGGGCGGTGAATACCGCCCTTGTGATGGTGACGTCCGTAGCGGTGGTGCTTGCATTTAAAGTGGTGGGGATTTTTTTAATTTCCGCACTTATTATTATCCCGCCCGTCAGTGCCTTGCTCCTTTCGCGCACGTTCAAACAGGTGTTGTGGCTGGCCGCGGGCTTTGGGGTGGCGAGCGTGTGGCTGGGCGTGTATTTGTCTTTTGTGTTTAACATTCCGTCCGGGGCGACGATTATTTTGGTGAATTTGCTGTTTTTAGCCGGGAGTTATGTATATTCCAAGTGGGGAGTGAAAGATGCCCGCTAAAAAAACAGCTTTGCAACAGCATGCGCTGGCCGTTGTGAAAGAACTTAAAAAATTATACCCGGAACATGTTATCCCTCTTCACCACGGGAATGCCTGGCAACTGTTGTGTGCGGTAATTTTATCGGCCCAATGCACGGACGCGCACGTGAACACCATTACGCCCCATTTATTTAAAAAATATCCGACGGTGCACCATTTGGCCGCGGCGGATATTAAAGAGGTGGAAAGCATTATTCATTCCGCCGGGTTTTACCATTCAAAGGCGCTTTCTTTGATAGAATCTTCCAAACGTTTATGCGAAGTGTTCGGCGGAGAGGTGCCGCAGAATATGGACGATTTACTGTCGCTTCGCGGGGTGGCGCGCAAAACGGCCAACGTTATGCTGGGCGATTATTTTAAAAAGCCCGCCGGAATTGTGGTGGATACGCACGTAAAACGGTTGGCGTTCCGGCTGGAGCTTACCAGGCAGACGGACCCGGTAAAAGTGGAAAAAGACTTAACCAAAATTATTCCGTACGAATACTGGGGCTGGATTGCGATTGCGCTTATTTTGCACGGACGGCAGGTGTGTAATGCGCGCAAACCGGAGTGTTCGCGCTGTTCCATGTCCGGGCTGTGCCCGAAAAACGGCGTAAAAACAAGCGCATAAAACACTGTTATTTTGATAAATAAAAGAGGAGCGGAAATTTTTATTTTCTGCTCTTTTTTGCATAGTTACTGATACCGTGTTGATTTTTTGCCGCCGTTGTAGGCGTAACCTAATTTGTGGCGGATGAGTTCTTCGGCCAGGTCTTTATCTTCCCCGTTGGTTACGTCGCACAGAAGCCGGAAGTACTTGTCCCGTCCGCAGTCCGTCAGTGTGACGGGGCCGCGTTCCAAAAAATCTTTTGTAAACGCTTTGGCTTTTTGGGCCAAGCGTTTTTCTTTTTCGGTTTTGCCCTTGATTTCGGGGCAGTCCACGCCGCGCACGCGCACAGGCACTTTTTCGCAATAAATGGCAAGCGAACAATTTAGATTGATTTTAAAAGTGTCCCCGTCGTAAACGGAAGCAACGGATACGTCGCGGAACATTTCGCCGTCTTCCACATTCCCGGTTTTGGAAAGCGGTTTGCCCTGCTGTTGAAGTACAATCAAAACCGCCGTGGCCAAAACAGATGCCCAAAATTTGATTTGTTTGTTTGAATTCTTGCGAGGAGTTTTTTTCCGGCGTGCCATGTCATTTCTCCGGGAATAGCACTTTTAACGCTTTGGGTTCTAATGTAATTTCCAGCATGTCCCGCGTTTTGCGCGGTTCTCCGTCGATGTGGTAAACGATGTCACCCGGCAGGCGGATAAGCGCGTGTTTTACGCGCGATGTTTCCGTTACGCCAAACGGCCGCCAGTTATCTGTAAAGAATGCGGGCGCGGCCAGGGCCAGCTTCCATTTGGGGGCGTCCGTTACCGTTACCATATCCAAAAGCCCGTCAGTCAGGCTGGCTTTTGGGGCAATTTTAAAATTACTGCCGTATTGCCGCCCGTTGGCGAACACCAGCGTCAGCGGCGCGGTGTTGGTTTGAACGCCGTCCGCGGTCAGTTCCAATGTTTTGGGTTTATAGGATAAAGCGGTTTTTGCGCCGATTTTAAAGTACGGCCACATGCCGCGCGCGCCCATTTTGCCGTGTTCCATAAACTGCCAGGCGATGTCGGCCTCAATGCCGACTCCGGCCAAGTTGAGGAATAATTCTCCGTTGGCGCGGCCCGCGTCGCACGGGACGGCGGTAGCGCGCTGCAGGCGCATGACGGCTTCTTCAAAGAGGAGCGGCATTCCCAGTTCGCGCGCAAACCCGTTGCCGGACCCGCGCGGAATTACGCCCAAAGCCGTGTCGGTTCCCACCAGCCCGCGGGCGGTTTCGTTAATCGTGCCGTCTCCGCCGATGGCGACGGCCGCTTCAAAACCCATATCGGCGGCTTCTTTCGCCAGTTCGGTGGCGTGGCCGGGGTCTTTGGTAAGACGCATGTCCGCGCCCGGAAAATTAAGCTGTATGCACGCGGCAAGCTGCTCCAAATCTGCTTGGCGTTTGCCGCTTTTGGGGTTTAAAATAAAACGGATTTTCATAGTTTTTTAAGCGTTTGTTCCGAAACGGAATTTTTATTTTCAAGCATTAAAAGCGCATCGTGGATGCGTTCCGCTTTGAGCAGGCCGTTGCCCACGCCGGCCAGTTTGGCTCCGGCAGACAAAATAAATACCATGAGTAGTGCAAATAAACCCAGGTTGGCGATTTGGTTTACGCCCTGCATGGGAATTTGCATGGGGCCGTACTGCGTGCTCACGCGCAGGTCCGCCATTTGCACCACGGGGGCGACGGACTGCCGGTCCGCAAACACTTTGTACATGCCCATCACGGAGAACAGCATCATCATCAGTCCGGTGCAGATAAGTAAATACCCAAAAATTTTGTTCATAAAATCTCCTTATAAAAATTATAACAAAACGGTTAACAGGTCCGTCAAAGCGTTGAGTTTTACATAAGACGGATTTTCGGGTTCTTCGGTTTGTTCGTGCTTCCAGTTGTCCTCGCACGGAATCCACGCGCCCTGCGCACCGGCTGCTACGGCGGGAAGAACGTCGGATTTTAGCGAATTGCCCACCATTAAAATATTTTCCGGATTCACGTTCCACGCCCGGAATATGGAGCGGTAGACGGACGTGTCTTTTTTGCTGACGATTTCCACCCGCCCGAACAACGGCAGCAGCCCGGAGTCTTCCAGTTTGCGTTCTTGCGCGAGCAAATCCCCTTTGGTGATAACGGCCAGGTGATATTTGGGCGTCAGTTTTTCAAGCGTTTCTTTCACGCCGGGCAGTAAAATGACGGGTGTTTGCAGTAAGTTTTTGCCCAGGTCCAAAATTTTGCGTGCGGCGCGGGCGGCTTCCTCTCCGTCCAAGGTGTTGAGGGCGGTTTCAATCATGGAAAGCGTAAAACTTTTGACTCCGTAGCCGAACGTATCCAGGTTGGCCATTTCGGTTTGGAAGAGCTTGTCTTCCGCTTCCCGTTCGGTCAGTTTATGTTTTAATAAGGCGTAAAATTCCCGTTCCGTTCGGCGGAAGTTCGGTTCGTTTTCCCACAGCGTATCGTCCGCGTCCAAACAGACGTGCGTGATTTTTTTTGCGTTTAAAGACATAAACCTCCGGGCCGGGCGGCCCCGTATTTTGATATACTTTATTATATATGTTTATTTGAAAGAAGGTTTTATGAAAAAAAGTACAGAAATCAGAAACGGTTATTTGCAATTTTTCCACTCCAAGGGCTTGCCCGTTGTGGCTTCCAGCTCCCTTATCCCGCACTCGGACCCGACGCTCCTTTTCACCTCCGCCGGCATGGTGCAGTTTAAACCCAACTTTTTGGGTATCGACAAATCCCTCAAAAACGCTACCACCTGCCAAAAATGCGTCCGCACCACGGATATCGACAGCGTGGGTTTTACCGAACGTCATTTGACGTTTTTTGAAATGTTGGGAAATTTCTCCTTCGGCGATTATTTTAAGAATGAAGCCATCGCCTGGGCCTGGGAATACCTGACGAAAGTGCTGGGTATTGACCCCGAAAAACTCTCTGTCAGCATTTACAAAGGCGGCATCGCCCCGCGTGACGAAGAAGCGTATAACGCGTGGCTCAAATACGTTCCCAAAGAACGCATTTTTGAACTGGGCGAAGACGACAACTTTTGGACCATGGGCCCCACCGGTCCCTGCGGCCCGTGCACGGAAATTTATTACGATTTTGGCGACAAAGGCTGCAAAAATCCGCATTGTGATATTACGTGCAACTGCGGCCGCTACGTGGAAATTTGGAACCTGGTTTTTACCCAGTTCGACCGCCAGGAAGACGGCACTTTAAACGCGCTTCCGCATAAAAACATCGATACGGGCATGGGCCTCGAACGCTTGTGCATGGTGATGCAAAACGCCAAAAACGTGTTTGAAACCGACCTGTTCACCCCGCTTACGGCGCAGGCCAAAAAAGATTTAAACGTAAAAGGCGAAACGAAAGAAGAAATTTCCACTTTGCGTATTATCGCCGACCACGTGCGCAGCTCCAGCTTGTTGATTGCCGAAGGCATGTTGCCGTCCAACGAAGGCCGCGGTTACATTTTGCGCCGCCTGATCCGCCGCGCCGCGCGCTACGCCAAATTAATGGGCAACGATAAACCGTATTTGTATACGCTCGTGCCCGTGGTGCAAGCCATTTTCGCGGGGCTCTACCCGGAAATTGATAAAAATTTAGCTCACATTCAGGACGTCTTAAAGCAGGAAGAAAGCACCTTCTTAAAAACGCTCGTTACGGGCGAAGAAAAGCTGTCCGCACTGCTCGCTTCCTGCGGCAAAACGCTGCCCGGCGAAGAAGCGTTCCACCTGCACGAAACGTTTGGTTTCCCGCTGGAACTGACCAAAGAAATCGCCGCCGCCAAAGGCGTAACGGTGGACGAAGCGGGCTATGTGAAAGCCAAAGAAGCCGCGCAGGAAAAAAGCCGCTCGTACGCGGATGAATTTTCCAAAGAAAAAGCCGTTATCTTGCAGAAAATCGACAACGGCTACCCCGCTACGGAATTTGTGGGGTATGAAATGCTGTCCTGCGAAGCCGAAGTGCTGGCCCTTCTCGACGAAAAATTCGAATTTGTGGACGCGTTAAACGGTGACGGTTTTGCCGTGTTCGACAAAACGCCTTTCTACGCCGAATCCGGCGGACAGGTAGGCGACAGAGGCGTAATTTCGGCGGAAGGTAAAGAAATCGCGCGCGTGACCGATACGCAAAAACCGCTGGGCAAAGTGTATTTGCACAGAGTGTCCGGCGCACTTAAAAAAGGCGAAAAAATGACGCTGTCCGTCAACGAAGCCCGCCGCAAACGCTGTATGGCCAACCACAGCGCCATTCACTTGGTAAACGCGGCCCTGCGGCAGGTGTTCGGCACATCCGTGCACCAGAGCGGGTCTTACGTATCGCCGGAACGCTTCCGCTTCGACTATACGCTTTCCAAAACGCCGACCGCCGAAGAATTAAACAAAGCGTGGGCGATTGCCAACCGCGCGGCGGAAAGCGCGCTGCCCGTTTCGTGCGAAGTGCGCCCGCTGGCGGACGCCGACAAACTGGGCGCGGTGACGTTGCTGGGCGAAACGTACGCCGACCCGGCCCGTTTCGTGTTGATGGGCGGCGATTTTAGTCACCCCGAAAACAAATACAGCTTGGAACTGTGCGCCGGAACGCATGTGAAAAATACGGCCGACGTGATGACCGTTCTCGTGCTGAAAGAAGGTTCCGTTTCTGCGGGCGTACGCCGTATTGAAGGCGTGGCGGGCTATGCGGCTTTGGATTATTTAAAGAACGTCAACGCGCAGGCGGAAGAATTGGCTTCGCGCTTGGTGGTACCGGCCAAAGACGTGTTCACGCGCGTAAACGCGATTATGGACGAACTGAAAGAAGTCAAAAAACGCTACACGCAATTTAGAGAAAAAACCTTGGCCGCCGGCGGCGTAAACGAAATGACGTTTACGATGAAAAACGGCGCGTCCCTGGTGCTCCGCCATGCCGAAGGCGCGGAACCCAAGGAACTGCGTAACATCGCCGATACTATCGCCCAGAAACACCAAAAGGCGCTCATTATCGTAACGTGCGATAAAGAGGGCAAGCGTTCGTTCGTCGTTAAAATGGCGGGGAAATTGCCCAATACGGATGCGGTGACGGTCGCCAAGCAAATCGCGGCTGATTTGAACGGCCGCGCCGGCGGACGGCCCGATTTTGCCCAGGGCGGCGGCGAAGCCAAACGCCCGGTGCAGGACTTAATCGGCGCGTTAAAAGAAACGCTGTAAGTTTTAAGGACCGTAAACGAAACTCCCCGGAAGGCAAATCTTCCGGGGAGTTTTTTTGCTTACTTTTTGCCAATGCAAAAAGTAAGAAGGAGCTCTTGACCCGTTTTTTTTTTTTGATAAATTGGGGGGACGCCGGTCTAGCGGACGGCGGCGTGTACGGGATCTTCCTTTTTTGCTTAAAAGCGGTAGATTCTGAAACCCTGCGGGCCGCCTTCTTTCAGAATGACCTATTATGTCTTTACGAAATGACAGCTTTGTTTAGTTGTTGCCGTTTGGCAGGCCTTAACCCGTTTATAAAATCCGTTCCGTACGGGAGAAGCATTTTATTTGTTTGAGCGGAGCGAGTTGTAAAATGCGCCGTACGGAACTGGATTTTATGGGTGCGGCCTGCGAGTTTTTTGTTACTTTTTGTCGATACAAAAAGTAAGTAGAAAAAACGAGTTAATCCGTTAGGGGTTGACTCCGGTGCTGCAAAATAGAAAGAACATCTTCGAAATATCTTACGCCCTTGTATGTCCA
>CALYRQ010000013.1 GCA_945483375.1 uncultured Elusimicrobia bacterium | reverse complement strand
TATTAACGTATGAGAGAGTTGCGGGAAAAAATTACAGACCAAGACGCGCGCCAAAAGATGACTTTCGGCGCGCGTTTAAAACGTTTTTGCGCCGGCGTTGGGAACGGTTTGTTTTTGCTTCTTTGCGCGATTGCAACGGCCTGGCTGGTATATGAAAGTTTTCCGCGCAACAGCCGCCCGGAACTGGCCTGGTTTGCGCTGGCGCCGTTTATTTGGGGCGTTACGCGCACAAAAGGGTTTTGGTCTTCGTTTTTTTATGCTTGGTTTACCGCTTTGTTGTTCCACGCGGGTATTTTTTATTGGATTTATTATACGTGTTTGCACGGCGGCGGGCTTTCGCAGGGCTTATCCCTGGCCGCGTGGTTGGGGCTGAGCGGATTGTTGTCCGTGCAGTTTGCCATTTTCGGCGGAAGCTGTTATTTTTTAAAAAAGACGGGTTTCTTTTTCCCGTTGCTGGCCGCCTGCGGCTTTGTCGCGCTTGAATGGGTGCACCAAACGCTGGCTTTTTACGGGCTGGGCTTTCCGTGGTTGATGTTGGGTTATACGCAATGGAATGCGCCGGAAGTGTTGCAAATCGTGTCATATACGGGCGTATACGGGCTCAGCTTTGCGTTGGCGTTTACGGGGGTGAGCGTCGGTTGGGCGTTTGCGCTGCCCGGCGTAAAACGCGGCGTGGGCCATATGTGCATGGCGGCGCTCGTGTTTTTGGGGTTGTTTGCGTTTGGGCATTACCGGCTTCCTTCCCAGCCGCTTCGCCCGGGCAAAGCCTTGCTGAGTTTGAATGCGGCGCTCATGCAGCCGAATATCGACCAGTATAAAAAATGGGACGAAACCTTTGAAACCGAAATTACGGATACGTTGGAAGAGATGGGCGCGTCTTTGGCTGGGACGGACGTGATGCTGGCCGTTTGGCCGGAAAGCGCGGTGCCCGGTACGTTGCTTGAAGACCGCTATTTTAATTTGTTTAAACGCGTGGCGGCGGATTCCGGCGCGTACCAACTGGTAGGTTCCAATGTGCCGGACGGGGACGCGCAGTATGTAGGGGTGTATTTACTGTCGCCGGACGGGGAAAATTTGCAAAGCTACCGCAAAATCAAACTGGTTCCGTTTGGCGAGTATATCCCGCTTGAAAAATGGATTCGCGGCGCATTCCCGGATGTGGAAGTGCTGGGTGAACTGGGCTCTTTTACGCCCGGCGTGTTGGAGCAGGCCCCGCTTGATTTGGGCGGCGTTGCGCTTGGGCGCACGATTTGCTACGAATCGATTTTCCCGCAGTTATGGGTGGCGCAGGGCCGGCAGGGCGCCAAACTGTTTGTAAATATCACCAACGACGCGTGGTTTTTTAATACGGCCGCGCCTTACCAGCACCTGGCCATTAACGCGGTGCGCGCGGCGGAAATGGGCCGCCCTGTGTTGCGCGCGGCGAATACGGGGTTTTCGGCCGTGATTGACCCGTTCGGCCGCGTGGATCAAAAATCCGGCTTGTTTACGCGGGAAGTTTTGCGCGCGGAAGTGGCGTTGCCGGTGGGTGACAAAGTTACTTTTTACACGCAGTGGGGCGATTGGTTCGCCTGGCTGTGTGCGGCGATTTATTTTACGCTGTTTATTTCTGTGGCGGTTTTTTCGTATGAATAACATTGAATTTAAAGACGTTGAACAAAAGTTGGACGAGTTGGCGGCGCGCGTTGCCAAAATAGCAACAATTGACGATATCTCCGGCAAGCAAAAAGAACTGGCGGAGCTGGAAGCCTTGTCAGCCGACCCGTCTTTTTGGAGCGACACCAAAAAAGCCAAAGAAGTCAGCCGCCAAATCGATTTGTTAAAAAAATCCATCAGCACGTTTTTTGCGCTCCGAAAAAAGACGGAGGACGATCGCGCTCTGTTTGACCTGTGCAAAGAAATGCAGGACGAAACGGAACTGGCCGCGCTGGACGTGTCTTTGAAAGAAACCGAAAAACAGGTGGCGCAGAAAGAAGGGGAAATCCGCCTGTCGGACCCGAACGATAAATTAAACGCCATTTTAACCATTCACGCCGGAGCCGGCGGCACGGAATCGTGCGACTGGGCCCAAATGTTGGTGCGTATGTACACGCGCTGGGCCGAACAGCACGGCTTTAAATTTTCCGTTTTGGACGCACAGCCCGGCGACGAAGCCGGTATCAAAACGCTTTCCGCCATGGTGGAAGGTCCGTTTGCGTACGGATATTTAAAAGGGGAGAACGGCGTGCACCGCCTGGTGCGCGTTTCTCCGTTTGACGCAAACGCCCGCCGCCATACGTCTTTTGCGTCGTGCGACGTGCTCCCGGATATCGACGAAGACATTAATATTGAAATCCCGGAAAAAGATATCCAACTCGAAACCTCCCGCGCCGGCGGCCACGGCGGCCAGAACGTCAACAAAGTGGAATCGGCCGTGCGTCTTTTACACATTCCCACGGGCATTGTGGTTTCCTGCCGCATTGAGCGCAGCCAGCTGCAAAACCGTCAGACTGCCATGAAAATGCTCAAAGCCAAACTGTACGAAATGGAAATGGATAAAAAACGCGGCGAAGCTGAAAAACGCTACGGCCAAAAAGGCGAAATCGCCTGGGGGCACCAAATCCGTTCGTACGTGTTTATGCCGTACCAGCTGGTGAAAGATTTGCGCAGCGGGTACGAAACCTCGCAAATCAACGCCGTTATGGACGGCAATTTGGACCCGTTCATTTTCGCGTTTTTAAACCACGAAGCCGAAAATAAAAACTAATGAAAACCGGTTTGTATATCCATCTCCCGTTCTGCAAACAGAAGTGCAATTATTGCGATTTCGCTTCTTTTGCGGGCCGGGAGTTTTTAATTGACGGGTACTTGGATGCGCTCGCCAAAGAAGCCGCCCGCTCACCCGTGCGCGCGTTTGAAACGCTGTATGTAGGCGGCGGAACGCCGAGCGTGCTTTCGGCCGTACAACTTAAAAAACTGGTGCAACTGATTGAAAAAAATTTCGGTTCCGTATCCTGTTTTGAAGAAAGCACGTGCGAGGCCAACCCGGAAAGTTTAACGGCGGAAAAAATTGCTGTTTTAAAAGAAGCCGGATTCAACCGTTTGAGTATCGGTCTGCAAAGTTTTAATGACGACGAACTGAAAACGCTGGGCCGCGTACATGATGCGGCAACATTTTTACGGGCGTACGAAGCGGCCCGTGCGGGTGGGTTTACAAATATCAATGTGGATTTAATCGCCGGGCTGCCGGGCCAGACGCTGGAAAGTTTTTTGCGTAGTTTGCGGCGGCTCGTGTCGCTTCGGCCGGAACATATATCGGTTTACGGCTTGCAGATTGAAGAGGGTACACCGTTTTTTGAGCGCGGCGTAATTTGCGACCAACTTTTAATGCGCCGCATGCTGGAAGAAACGCGCGCGACTTTGTCCGCCTCCGGATATCACCATTACGAAATTTCCAACTTTGCGCTGCCGGGTTTGGAAGCCAAACACAATACGCATTATTGGGATGACGGAGATTATATCGGTCTGGGCAGTGCGGCCGCGTCTTTTACGGGCGGCGCGCGGCATCAAAACACGCCGGACGTGCGCGAATATATCCGCCGCATAAACGCGGATGAATCCCCCGTGGAATTTTCCGAGAAACTGGCCGGAAAAGAACGGGCCGGGGAGCGGCTGATGCTGGCGCTTCGCAAACTGGACGGTGTGGAATTGTCCGCCCGGGACGAAGAAATGTTCGGGCGGGAAATTGAAAAACACGTAAAAAGCGGGCTTCTCTTGCGTGAGGGAAAAAAAGTAAAATTAAGTTTTGAGGGGCTTTTTCTGGCAAACAAAGTTTTCTGCAGTTTTGTGGCCCCGTTTGAGGAAGAATGAAATTAACCGCCGTCCATACCGATATTTTTAAAGCGCGCGAACATTTGCCCGCGTTTATTCTGCGCCATATTCCGTCCGTGCCGGAGAAAAGCATACTGGCGGTGGCTTCCAAACTGCTTGCTCTTTGGAAGGGGGAGATTCTTCCGTATGAAAGCCCCGCGCAAAAAGAAGCGCTGATCCGGCGGGAAAGTTCCTCCGCTTTAAAAACGCCGCTTGCGTGGCTGACCATTAAAGACGGCATGATTATGACCAATGCCGGCATAGACGAATCCAACGCGGACGGCAAACTCCTGCTGCTGCCGAAAGATTGTTATGCGGCGGCGGAAGAATTGCGCCGCGCGTTATGCGCGCGCTGGGGCGTAAAAGACCTGGGCGTTTTGGTAACGGACAGCATGATTCTGCCGCTTCGCGCGGGCGTAACGGCCGCGGCGGTGGCGTATGCCGGGTTCAAAGGTGTAAAAGACTTACGCGGTACGCCGGATATTTTTGGTAAAAAACTGGAAGTTACGTTGGTGAACGCGGCCGATTCGTTGGCGTCGGCGGCCGCTTTGTGTATGGGGGAAGGAAAGGAACAATCCCCGCTGTGCGTGATTGAAAACGCTCCTGTGGAGTTCCGCCCCGGCGCTAACGCGGATGAGATAAAATATCCCGCGGAAAACGATTTATATACCCCGCTCTTTCAAGCGGCGGGGCTTATTAAAAAAGGAGACTGCAATGATTAAAAATGTAATCAACGAATTTAAAACATTCGTTATGCGCGGCAACGTGATTGATATGGCCGTCGGTATCATTATCGGCGGTGCGTTTACGAAAATTGTAAACTCGATGGTAGCCGATATCATGATGCCGCCTTTGGGCCTTTTAATGGGCAAAGTGGATTTTTCCAACTGGTTTGTCGTGCTCAAACAGGGCGCGCAGGAAGGCCCGTACGCCTCTTTGGCCGCGGCGCAGGCCGCCGGAGCGACCACGCTGAATATCGGTACGTTCTTAAACGCCATTATCAGCTTTATCATTGTGGCGTTGTGTATTTTCTTGCTGATTAAAGTAATCAACAAAGTAAACGCGCCCAAAAAAGAAGAGGCTCCCGCCGCCCCGACGACGAAAAAATGCCCGTTCTGCTGCAGCGAAATCGCGCTGGAAGCCACCCGCTGCCCGCACTGCACGTCGGAAATTAAATAACGTTGTTGTTTTTGGCAGTATAAAAACGTCGGGAAGTTTACCCGGCGTTTTTTGTTTGTTGTAAAAGTATCTCTCGGCTTTTTTGGGGCTCCGGACTCGGCCCGGATGGCAGTAGGGGATTATAAATTTTTGCAAATACGCCGCAGATATTTGGCGGCGTGTTTTTGCGCGTCTTTGGCGTTCTCGGCAAAATCAGCCAGTACGGCAATTTGGTCCGGCGCGTATTTTTGCGCGCGCAACGCTTTTTCTTCGATTTGCCCGCAAATAAACAGCACGGGTTTTTTGTGTTTTTTGGCCAATTTTAAAACGGCCAGCGGCGCTTTGCCGTAGAAGGTTTGGCAGTCCAGTTTACCCTCGGTGGTAATCACTAAATCGGCCCATTTAAAATGTTTGTTCAGTCCTGCCTTTTGAAATAAAAAATCGGACCCTAACAACAGTTTTGCTCCAAAACAGCCTGCGAGTCCCGCCGCAATCGCGCCCGCCGCGGCGGTAGACGGCGCATGGGCGATATTTCTCGACGTGGCTTGTTTGATTGTTCCGGCCCAGGCGGCCATGGCTTTATCCAAAATTTTTACCTGCGCGGGCGTGGCGCCTTTTTGAGGGCCGAACACTTTGGCCGAACTCTTCGGGCCCAAAAGCGGGTTGGTAACGTCCGCCACGCCAAAAATTTGAATTCCCTTAAACGTTTTTTTAAGCGCGGAAAAATCCGCCGTACATGCGTTTAACAACGGTGCGGCTCCCAGCGGAAGGAGGGTTCCTTTTTTATCAAAAATTTTTGCGCCGCAGGCTGCCGCCATACCTGCGCCGCCGTCGTTGCAGGCGACTCCTCCCAGGCCCACGTAAATTGTTTTCGCTCCGGCTTTTACGGCAGCTGATAATACCTGCCCCACGCCGTAGGAAGAGGCTCCCAGCGGGTCCAGTTCTTCTTTTTTGGCGCTTCCCAGCCCGCACACGCGCGCCGTTTCAATAACGGCGGTTTTCCCGTCGGATAATAATAAAAAGTCCGTCCGGCGGTTTTTTAAAAACGCGTTTTTGGCGCGCAGGGAAACCGGCCGCGCGTTGGGGTCTAAGGTGCGGAAAAAATCGATAAATCCGTCGCCGCCGTCCGAAACCGGCAGGGCGCGGACGCAGTGCTTTTTTTTCAATTCGCGCGTGAAAAGAAGCGCGGCTTTCGCCGCGCTTAAAGAACCTTTAAAAGCGTTGGGTAAAACAAGTATGTTCATTAAAACTTCCAGCTCAGCTGGGCTTGAATCACGGTGTTGGACGCGGCGGAATCTTTTAGTTCGTCCGAACGTTTAGCAAACACCTGCCGCACTTCGAGGCCGACCATCACATCGTCCACCCAGGTTTCCACACCGAGCCCGGCCGACCCGGCAAAACCGTTGGAATTAATTTCTTTGCTGTTCATTTCGCCGCGGTAGTTGAGTTTTAGCATCTCGTAAGCGGCGGAAGCGGTCAGATAGAAAGCGAAGCGGCTTTCGGGGTTTACGTAATAATGCGCGGCCGCGCCGAACATTAAAATTTGCCCGTTGGTTTTTACTTTCGGGTCCGGATACGGTTCTTCTTCTGGGGGGCCTCCGCCCGGCGGGTTTAGAGCGTCATTATTGGCTTTTAAAACGGCCTGGTCCCGGTCTTCAAACGAATTGTTGGGTACGTTGCCGACGCCCAACACGGGGCCCAGCCACAGGTTGCTTTCTTTTACGCGCCATAAAAATTTGCTGGAAACCGCCACGCTGGTTCCGCCCACGTCCGCGGAGCCCTCTTCCGTTTCAAATCCCGGGCGTGCGCCGTTGGATAATTTTAAATCAAGCGGCATCGCGCCGGCCTGTACGGAAAAATATTTCGAAAAATTCTTTTCTTTTTGTTTCACCGCCGGTTTGGTTTCTTGTTTGGCGGTTTTTTTGGCGGCGAGTTCTTCTTTGTCCGAGGAGGCGTATTCCTGTTGCGTAACCTGGCCGGATTTTACGTTGCGCAGAAAGGCCTCTTCATCGGTAAGCGGACGCGGGGCGGCCTGCTGTACGGCGGCCGACGGCGTTACCACTGCTCCGTTTACCACGGTGGCTTTTTTAGCGTCAAAAACTTGGTCGATATCGGAGTCAAAAGACAGCCCGCCCGCGGCTTCCACCTGTTTGGTTTCGGTGCGTACGGCGGCCTGGGCCTGTTGGGTGGCCTCTTGCTGTTGGCGTTCGATTTGCTGTTCCACAATTTGCTGTTGGGCTTTTTCGCCGCGGTCATAATCGTACATTTCAATGGTAACGATTTGCGGCATGTCCACATTTACGGTGGAACCGTCGTCGGTTTGGAGTTTTAGGTTAAATTCGTCCATGTCCAAAATTACGCCGACGAGCTGTGTTCCTCCTTTTAAAATAAGGCGGTGTTTGTCAGGCAAAATTTCTTCAATTTCGCGCTGGTTGAGCGTAATGTTTCCGTAGGAAGTGGCCAGGTTTAAGGTGTATTCAGTTTGGGATAAAATGGAGCCGGTAATCAGGTCGCCGTTTTTCATTTTTAGCGTTTCGGCGTGCGGCGCGGCGGTGCAGCATAAAGCGACAAGGAAAGCGAAAATTTTTTTCATTCGGCGGAGTGCTCCGGGTATTTGTAGGACAAAAAGCGGCGCGCACAGAGCGCGCCGCTACTCATTATTTGGATTCTTCTTCCACAACGGTTTCGATGTGGTTTTCGGCGTGTTCTTCGCGGCTGCAGCAGCAGGGGCTGACGGCCTTTTTGATTTTGCGCAGTACGCCGAGTACTTTGGCGATGGTTAAGAAACCGATAGCGGCGCCCAAGTCGCTGATGACGTAGAACGCCAGCGCGGCCCACATTTCACCGCCGGTAAGCAACGGGTGTCTTAACACGGCGACGGCCTGGAATACGGCGTAAACCAACGCCAAGTAAAACATCGCGATAAAAAATACGTATAAGCCTTTGAGGCACAACCAGTTATGCGGCCACCATTTGCCGCATTTGCAACATTTAGACATAATGCACACTCCTTTTTGATACGGGGAAATTGTTTACCCCCCTATATCCTTATTGTATCAAAAGAACCGCCGGATGGCGACAAGTTCCTTTCTCTTTAGTTTGGCGCTTGAAATGCTCCTCCGGCAATCCCAAAAGAGAATTATTTTTCGTCCAGCGCTTTTTTGGTTTTTTTAAGTACCGCCATCATCCGCAAAACGGCCAGCTCCGCCGTGCAAGCCAGCAGCGCGGCCCCGGCGGCGTAGCCGTAAATTTGTTTGAGCGGTGCGGAAGTGGTCTGCCAAAATTCGGCGGGCAGCTGTAAAACCAGTATCCAGTTATAGGCCGCATATAAGCCGAACGCAAGCGTTAAGTAAAAGAAAACCGTCCAAATAACGGACAGGGCTTTAAAATTCAGCCAATGGTGGGGAAGATATTTTTTAGACACGTTTTGCCTCCTGTAAAAGTTCCCGCGCGTGGATGAAAGCGGCGGAGCGTTTGTCCGCGTTTCCGCCCAGCATGCGCGCGATTTCGGCGGTTAAATCGTCGCCCGCCAGCGGCTTGATGGTTACGTCTGTGGCGTTATGCGCGGCTTTTTTCTCCACGCGGAAATTTTGGTCCGCTTGCGCGGCCACTTGCGCCAGGTGCGTTACGCAAAGCACTTGGCGGCCTTCGGCGGCGCGGTGGAGCTTTTCGCCCACCAAGCGGCCCGTTTCCCCGCCGATGCCCGCGTCTACTTCGTCAAACACCATGACGGGTACGGTGGGAGCCAAAACGGTTTTAAGCCCCAGCATCACGCGCGAGATTTCCCCGCCGGACGCAATGTTTTTTAAAGGCCGTAAAGACTGGCCCGGATTGGGGGAAAACAAAAATTCCACTTTGTCCGCGCCCGTGGGGCCGGGGTTTTCTTCGTCCATTTCCACGGCGGCGGAAAAGCGCACCTGGTTGAAACCGAGGGGGCGGATTTGTTCCGTGATAAGCGCGGAAAGTTTTTCGGCCGCGGACATGCGTTTTTCGTGCAGTTTGCGGGAAAGTTGCAACAGTTGTTTTTGCGCCGTTTCCAGTTCTTTTTGCAGTTCCTGTTCGTGTTCTTCGGCGTGTTGCAAATTTTTGATTTTGGTTTTTAAATCTTCCGCCGTAGCCAGCACGTCCTGGATTTCGGGCCCGTATTTGGCTTTTAAGCGTTTTAATTTTTCGTGGCGGCCGAGCATTTTATCCAGGGCGTCGGGCTCTAAATTGATGTCGTCTTTGTAGGAAGACAGTGTGGAGGCCGCGTCTTCCAGCATGAGGAGAGCGGAGTTTACGTCGGCGGCCAGGGCGTTTAAGTTTTCGTCCAGTTCCGCCATGTTTTCAATCAGCCGCGCGGCGCGCGCCGCGCGGGTGACGGCGGAGTCTTCCGCCGCGTAAAGCTCTTCGTAGGCCTCAGACGCTTCTTCTAATAGCCGTCCCGCGTGTTTCATTTTGGGGAGCGTTTGTTCCAGTTGCAAATCTTCATCTGCCGTGGGGTTTACGTCTTCAATTTCTTTTAATTGGTAGGCGTATAGGTCAAGCAACCGTTCTTTTTCCTGTTCATTTAGGCGCACGGCGTTCAA
The DNA here is from genome assembly GCA_945483375.1 of uncultured Elusimicrobia bacterium. Classification (GTDB taxonomy): domain Bacteria; phylum Elusimicrobiota; class Elusimicrobia; order Elusimicrobiales; family Elusimicrobiaceae; genus Avelusimicrobium. The sequence continues at coordinate 1,339 of CALYRQ010000013.1, read as the reverse complement.
TTTTTCGCGCGCGTCCTGCATGGTTTGCCAGGCGGCTTTGGTTTGGGATAACAGGTCTTCGTATTGGGCGAATTTATCCAGAAGCGTCAAATGGACGGAAGCGTGCATCAAACTTTGGTGTTCGTGCTGGCCGTGAAAATCCACCAGGTACTTCCCAATTTGCGCGAGTGTGGAAACGGTAACTGCGCGGCCGTCTACGTACGCTTTGCCTTTGCCTTTGCGGTCCAGTTCGCGGCGCAGGGTAAATGCGTCGCCGGAAATTTGCTGTTCGCGGCGCAGTGTTTCGGGGAGCATGTCCGAAGAAAATTCGGCGGTTACGCGCATGCGGTCCGCCCCGTCTTTAATGACGGATACGTCTCCGCGCGCGCCGAGCACAAAACCCAAGGCTTCAATAACGATGGATTTCCCCGCCCCCGTTTCGCCCGAAAATACGTTTAGGCCAAGGGCGAAATCAAGCGTTAAGTCCGAAATAATGGCAAAATTTTCTACGCGCAGCCGTTTTAACATCAGCGGGCCCCCCAGTTTAGTTTACGGTTTAAGATGGAAAAGAAGTCGCGCTCTTCGGTGCAAAGCAGTTTGGCTTTTAATGGACTGCGCGTAAGTTTTACGCGCGCGCCGAGCGGCAGGGTTAAATTAATTTGGCCGTCTACGCTGAGTACTGCGCCGTCTTCTTTATTTTTGAACGCGGGGGCCAGTTCCAATTCGCCCCCGGCGGGCAGAATCAGCGGACGTTGGTGGAGCGTGTGCGGGCAAATGGGCGTAATGAGCAGTACGTCCACCCCTGGTTCCACAATCGGGCCGCCGGCCGCCAGCGAATAGGCGGTGGAGCCGGTAGGCGTGGAAATAATCACGCCGTCGCCAAAATACGGCGGCAGTTTTTTGCCGTTGAACACGGCGTTTACCGTAAACGCGCGCGGTTGGGCGGCGCGCAGGACGCAGTCGTTAAACGCCAGGTATTCTTGGGTTTTTCCGTCTTGCGGAATGATTTGCGCGCGCAACATAAACCGTTCGTTTACGGCGCATTCGTTACGCAACAACTGTTCCAGCCGTTCTTTAAAATCGGAGATTTCACACGCCGCCAGGAACCCCAACGTGCCGCAATTTACGCCGAACACCGCCATATGAAGCGGCGCAGCCGCGCGGGCACAGCGCAGCATGGCACCGTCGCCCCCCATGCAAATTAACAAATCGGCGGAGGCGTCCAGGCCGTCCAGCGCGGTAATGGCGCGTGCGGGCAGGCCGCGGTTCCGCAAAAAGGTGCAGGCTTCCTGCGCCAGCGTCCGGACGTTGGGTTTGTTTTCGTTAAAAAAGATGACGGCGTTTTGAAACTTCATAGTTC
>CALYRQ010000012.1 GCA_945483375.1 uncultured Elusimicrobia bacterium | reverse complement strand
TTATATAATAAAAGTAATCGTTTTTATACAGGGGTATTTTAGATGGCAAAGAGATTTACCGAAAACGCGCAGAAGATTATTCTGATCGCGCAGGAAGAAGCCAAGCGGCTGAACCACGATTACGTGGGTACGGAGCACATTCTTTTGGGGTTAAGCGCCATTGAGGGAACCGTTTCCAACAAAATTTTATCCAATTTGGGCGTTACGTTCCGCAAGGTGCGCCAGGAAATTGAAAAAATGGTGGGCGTGGGGGATACCATTATGCTTTTGGGCGAAATCCCGTTTACGCCGCGCGCCAAAAAAGTGCTGGAATTTTCGGTGGAAGAATCCCAGATGCTGGGCAACGAGCACATCGGTACGGAGCATATTTTGCTGGGCCTTATCCGCGAAGAAGAAGGCATGGCGGGCAAAATTTTGGAAAATCTGGGCCTGAACCTGGATCTCGTGCGCGAAACCGTGCTTAACTTCCTGGGTGACGCCGAACCGGGCGATTTGAACGAGGATATTTCCGATTTACCGCAGGAAATCAATTTAAATTCCCTTTCCAAAGAATCCCGCGCCTCCGTGGAAAAGAAAAAAAGCAAAACGCCGACGCTGGACGAATACACGCGCGATTTGACGCGTCTGGCCGCCCAAAACAAGCTGGACCCGGTCATCGGCCGCGAGGAAGAAATCGAACGTTTGGTGCAAATTTTGGCGCGCCGCTCCAAAAACAACCCGGTGCTTATCGGTGAACCCGGCGTAGGCAAGACGGCGATTGTGGAAGGGCTCGCGCAAAAAATCGCCCGCGGCGAAATTTCGGACGTATTGTGCGGAAAACGTCTGCTGGCGCTCGATTTGGCTTCCGTTATCGCCGGAACCAAATACCGCGGCGAATTTGAGCAGCGGTTAAAAAATATCATTGACGAGATGGCTGTCGCCCGGGACGCAATTATTTTTATTGACGAACTTCACACCATTATCGGCGCGGGCGCGGCAGAAGGGTCCATCGACGCTTCCAATATGTTAAAACCCGCTTTGGCGCGTGGGGAAGTGCAGTGCATCGGCGCGACCACGTTTGACGAATACCGCAAATACATCGAGGCCGACACCGCCCTTGAACGCCGCTTCCAGCCCGTGGTGGCCGACCCGCCGGATGTAGAAGAAACCGTAACCATTTTAAAAGGCGTGCGTTCCAAATACGAAGCGCACCATAAAGTAACATACACGGACGGCGCCATTCGCGCCGCCGCGGCCATCGCGGACCGCTACATTACCGACCGCGCCATGCCCGACAAAGCCCTGGACCTTTTTGACGAAGCCGGCGCCCGCGCGCGTTTAAAAAACGCGATATTGCCGCCCGAAATCAAACAAAAACAGGCCGAATACAACCGGGCCGTGCTGGAAAAGGACGACGCGCTCGCCAAAAAAGAATTTGAAAAAGCCGCCGCCGCCAAAGAAACCGAAGAACGTTTAAAATCGTACATCGACCATTTGAAACAAAAATGGCAGGAAGAGCGCGGCAAAAAAACGCCCGAAGTGACGGAAGAAGATATCGCGCTGGTGGCCTCCAAATGGACGGGTATCCCGGTGACGCGGCTTACGCAGAGCGAAACCGACAAAATTTTGCACATGGAAGAAGAACTGCACGAGCGCATCATCGGCCAAAACGACGCGGTGAAAGCCGTTTCGCAGGCGATCCGCCGCAACCGTACCGGCTTGGGCAATCCGCACCGCCCGATCGGGGGATTTTTATTTTTGGGACCGACGGGGGTGGGTAAAACCGAGCTGGCCAAAAGTTTGGCCACTTTCCTGTTTGGCGACGAAGATGCAATGATTCGTTTGGACATGTCCGAATACATGGAAAAATTTGCGGTTTCCCGCCTTATCGGTGCGCCTCCCGGCTATGTGGGGTATGAAGAAGGCGGCCAGCTGACCGAAGCCGTCCGCCGCCGTCCGTACAGCGTGGTGGTTCTGGACGAATTGGAAAAAGCGCACCCGGATATTTACAATATCCTTTTGCAGGTGCTGGACGAAGGGGCGTTGTCGGACAATTTGGGCCACAAGGTAAGTTTTAAAAACTGCGTGATTATTATGACGTCCAACGTCGGCGCGCGCGAAATCACCAACAAGGGCTCGCAGCTTGGGTTTGCGGCCAAGCAGTCCGAAGAAGACCAATATAAAGATATGCGCCAAAACGTGATGGAAGAAGTTAAAAAAACCTTCAACCCCGAATTTATCAACCGTATTGATGAAATCGTGGTGTTCCATTCTCTTTCTAAGGAGCATATCGGCCAAATTTTGGACCTTGCGCTCGAAGACGTGGACGATAAACTGGCCGAAAAAGAGCTGGAAATCGAACTCACTCCCGCCGCCAAAGAATTTTTGGTGGACAAAGGGTTTGACGTGAAATTCGGCGCGCGGCCTTTATTGCGTACGCTCCAGCGCGAACTGGAAGACCCCTTGGCCGAAAATATTTTGGTCAACCGCTATCCCGCGGGTTCTAAAATTATTGTAGACTGTGATAAAGAAGCCGGAAAACTGACTTTTTCCGGCGCTGCGGCCAAGAAAGAAGCCGTAAAAATTTAAATCTTTAGTGGAGGACACTTGTAATGGCGATGGACGCAAACAAACAGAAAGCGTTGGAATTGGCCCTCGGGCAAATCGAAAAGGCTTTTGGAAAAGAAGCGATTTGTAAATTAGGCGGCGGAAACGTGCAGAAAGTGGAGGCGATTCCCACGGGCGCGCTGTCTTTGGACTTGGCGCTCGGCGTAGGGGGACTTCCCCGCGGCCGCGTAATTGAAATTTACGGGCCGGAAGCCGGCGGTAAAACCACCCTGTCTTTACACGTGGCGGCGCAAACCCAAAAAATGGGCGGCACCGTGGCGTTTATCGACGCGGAACACGCGCTCGACCCCGTGTACGCCGAACATTTGGGCGTGAATGTGGACGAACTGTTGGTCTCGCAACCCGATTCCGGCGAACAGGCGTTGGAAATCGCCGAAAAACTGGTCCGCTCCGGCGCGATTGATTTGATCGTGGTGGACTCCGTGGCCGCGCTCGTGCCGAAAGCTGAAATCGAAGGCGAAATGGGCGACGCGCACGTCGGTTTGCAGGCAAGACTGATGAGCCAGGCTTTGCGCAAACTGACGAGCCTGCTCAACAAAACTAAAACGAGCATTATTTTTATTAACCAACTGCGCCAGAAAATCGGCGTGATGTTCGGCAACCCGGAAACCACCCCCGGCGGTTTGGCGCTTAAATTTTACGCGTCCGTACGCATTGACGTGCGCCGCATCGAAAATTTGAAAAAAGGCGATGAAGTCATCGGCACCCGCGTGCGCGCCAAAGTGACCAAAAACAAAGTCGCTCCGCCATACCGCCAAGCCGAATTTACGATGATTTTGGGCAAAGGCATTTCGCGCGAAGCCTGCATTATCGATAAAGGCGTGGAAGCCGGATTTATCGAAAAAAGCGGCAGCTGGTTTATTTACGGGGAAGAAAAACTGGGCCAGGGGGCGGAAAACGCCCGCCAGTATTTGAAAGACAACCCGGAACTGGCCGCGGAAATTGAAGATAAATTGTACGTCAAGTATTTGGGCCACCACTACGGCGGCAAGAAACTGACGGACGAAGAAGCCGCGGCAAAGGCGGAAGATGACGCGAAAGAGGTGCCTGCCGCCGCCAGAGGAAAAGCCAAGAAATAAGATTGGAAAAAGAGATTCTTATCTTACGCTTTACGCACAACGGATACGAAAGGAGTTTCGTATCCGTTGTTGCTTTTTCGGGCAACCATTTTCCACATTTGGCTAACTTTGCGTTCCCTTGCCGCTCGGCGTACCTGGCAGTACTTCCTCGGGCAACTGGCAACGCAAATTTAGCGCAAATCTGAAAAATCAGCCAAACTTCTACGATGTTATTCTGCACTGCACGGCGTGTATATGGGGTCATACTGAAAAGTTGGCGGGTCGCTGGGGACGGGCGGCGGAAACGGAAAAATATTTTATTTTTTCCTATAATAACGCTATGGACGAACTTTTATTGGAAGATTATAAAAATCATTTGACTTTTGAACGGCAACTCGCTAAAAATACCGTCCTGTCTTACGGTTCGGATGTGGAAAGTTTTTTAGAATACTGCGTCGCCAATGAAATCAAACCGGAAGATGCCACTCCCAATTTTTTGGACCGTTACAACTATCAGCTGCGCGTAGTAGAGGGGCTGGCTTCCTCCAGCGTATTTCGCAAAATGGAAGCGGTAAAAAGTTTCTACCGTTTTTTGATGGTGGAAGAAAAAATTAAAGAAGACCCCACCCGTTTTTTAAAATCTCCTAAGTTAACGCAAAAAATTCCCACCCAGCTCACGCGCGAAGAAATGGAACGCCTCCTTTCGTATCCGGCTAAAACGCTGGCTGAGATGCGCACCGTTACCATCATTGAACTTTTGTATGCGGCGGGCCTGCGCGTAAGCGAGCTTATCGGCCTGCGTTTGGAAAACGTCAATATCGAGGAAGGCTGGGTGCTGGCCTTCGGCAAGGGAGGAAAACAACGTTTTGTACCGATTCACGAAGAGGCCTGCGAACGTTTGAAACGCTATTTGGCCATGCGTGAGTGGTATCTTGCCGATAAAGATGTCGGCTCCGAAGTGTTTTTAAATAAGAACGGCAAAAAAATAAGCCGCGTATCCGTTTGGAAAGATTTGGCAGACTTGGGGCGCAAAGCCGGGATTTCGCAGAAACTCCACCCGCATTTATTCCGCCACACATTTGCGAGCCACCTATTGCAGGGCGGTGCGGACTTGCGGAGTTTGCAGGAAATGTTAGGGCATGCCAATCTCACTACTACCCAGATTTACACGCATTTGGACGTGACTGACCTCAAAAACAAGCACAAGAAATTCCACCCGCGCGGGTAGCGGCGGGTGGGAATGCCTCAAAGCCAATCTCACTACTACCCAGATTTACACACATTTAGATGTGACTGACCTCAAAAACAAGCACAAGAAATTCCACCCGCGCGGATAACAAGCGGGTGGAATAATTATATAAGCTCATATTCCTTCGTCAGTCCCGAAGGTTGGGCGGCCCGCAGGGTTCGGGAATCTGTCGTTTTACAACGACGGGATTCCGTATAAAAACTTTATGGGATGACTTTTCAGCCTGGCAGATTATTGTTTTCCGCAACCTTTATAAGGGTTACCCGCTTTATTTCAGAAAGTTGGAGTGCGTTTTTTCTTTTTTTTCCTCCAAGAGCAAAAAGGGGATTTTTGCGCCGAAAAATTGTTAAAATAAAAAGTATATGAGTATTGATAATTTTCCGCAAATTGATAAAAAGCAACAAGACCGCTGGCAGAGCGCCAATCTCTTCGCCAGCCCGAAAATGCCCAAAGGCAAAAAATTCTACTGCCTGGACATGTTTCCTTATCCCTCCGGCGCGGGCCTTCACGTGGGGCACCCGGAAGGATACACGGCTTCGGATATCTTGGTACGCTATAAACTAATGAACGGTTACGACGTCCTCCACCCCATGGGGTGGGACGCTTTCGGCCTGCCGGCGGAAAACTACGCCATCGCGACGGGTATTCACCCCCGCATTACCACGCAGAAAAATATTGATAATTTTAGACGTCAAATTAAGTCCATCGGCCTCGCGTACGACTGGTCGCGCGAAGTGGACACTACCGATCCCGAATACTATAAATGGACGCAGTGGATTTTCCTGCAGCTTTTCAAAAAAGGCTTGGCCTACGAATCCACTGTGCCGATAAACTGGTGTCCGTCCTGCAAAACGGGGCTTGCCAACGAAGAAGTGTTTAACGGCAAGTGCGAACGCTGCGGCCACCAAATCGAGCGCAAGGCACTTCGGCAGTGGATTTTAAAAATCACCGATTACGCGGAAAAATTACTTGAAGGTTTGGACGAACTCGACTGGCCGGAAAGTACCTTAACCATGCAGAAAAACTGGATTGGCAAGTCTAACGGCGCGAACGTAACGTTTAAGTTAGACGGTCACGCCGATACCATCACGGTTTTCACTACCCGTCCCGATACGCTTTTCGGCGCGACGTATATGGTTGTGTCGCCGGAACACCCGATTTTGGAAAAAATCGTAATGCCCGAACAGAAAGAGGCCGTCAAAGCCTACCAGGCCGAAGCCGCTAAAAAGAGCGACCTTGAACGCGGCGATTTAAATAAAGACAAAACGGGCGTGTTTACCGGCGCGTATGCGGTGAATCCGCTTAACGGCAAAAAAATCCCGGTGTGGACGTCTGATTATGTGTTAATGGGTTATGGTACGGGTGCAATTATGGCCGTCCCCGCACATGACGAACGCGACTACGCTTTCGCCAAAAAATTCGGGCTTGAAATTATTGAAGTCATCAAAAGCGAACAGGGCGTGGAAAAAGAAGCCTTTACCGGCGACGGCGAACTCGTCAACTCCGGCTTTTTAAACGGGCTTCGCGTAAAAGAATCCAAAGCCGCCATGATTAAGTGGCTCGAAGAACACGGCTGCGGAAACGCCAAAACTACCTATAAACTGCGCGATTGGGTGTTCGCCCGCCAGCGCTACTGGGGGGAACCGATTCCCATTGTGCATTGTGAAAAATGCGGAGTGGTGCCTCTGCCGGAAGATCAGCTTCCGTTGCGCCTGCCGGAAGTGGATAAATTTGAACCTTCGGGCACGGGGGAATCCCCGCTCGCCACGGTAACGGACTGGGTGAATACCACCTGCCCGCACTGCGGCGGTCCCGCCAAACGCGAAACAAATACTATGCCCCAGTGGGCCGGTTCGTGCTGGTACTATTTGCGCTATATGGACCCGAAAAATGCGTCCGCGCTTGTAGACCCGGAAATCGAAAAAGCCTATGGCCCCGTGGATTGCTACATCGGCGGAGCGGAACACGCAGTTTTGCACCTTTTGTACGCGCGCTTTTGGCACCGGGTACTGTTTGACTTGGGCGTTGTCAGCCACAAGGAACCGTTCCATAAACTGCGCCACCAGGGCATGATTTTGGCGTTCTCGTACCGCGACAAAATGGGTGCGTACCACGGCTATGACGAAATTGATTTTAAAGACGGAAAAGCCTTCTTAAAAACCTCCGGAGAAGAACTTTCGCCCATGGTGGAAAAGATGTCCAAGTCCAAGAAAAACGTCATCAATCCCGATGATATTTTGTCCCAGTACGGCGCGGACGCGTTCCGCATGTACGAAATGTTTATGGGGCCGTTTGAAGCCAGCAAGCCGTGGGATATGAAAGGAATTGAAGGTATTTCGCGCTTCTTGAAACGTGTGGCTGCGTGGAGCGAAAACGTGCGGCTTTCTGAATGCGCCGACCCTAAGAAAAGCGAAATTTTGAAAAATAAAACCATCGTTAAAGTGGGCGAAGACATTGAAAATTTCCACTTTAACACGGCCATTTCGTCGCTCATGGTATTATTTAACGATATCAGCAAATTGCCGCAGGTAAGCAAACATACGTTTGAAACTTTCCTCAAACTGCTGCACCCGTTTGCTCCGCACCTCACCGAAGAAATCTGGCAGCTGCGCGGAAACGAAGGGTTTTTGGTAAAATCCGCCTGGCCGAAAGCCGACGAAAACCTGATGCAGGACGATAGTGTGGAAATCGGCGTACAGGTAAACGGAAAAGTGCGCGACCGCGTGGCCGTTCCGGCGGGAGCGTCCAAAGAGGAAATCGAAAAAATTGCGCTTGCGAGCGAAAAAGTACAGCGTAATTTGGAAGGTTTCGAAATCAAAAAAATCATTGTCGTGCCCGGCCGCATGGTGAGCGTGGTGGCCGCGCCGAAAAAATAATCTTACGGGCGGCGCATTAAACCGCCGCCCGGTTTTTTGGAGAACGTATGAAAAAATTTCTGCTAGCCGTTTGTTCCGCCGCCGCGTTGGCCGCATGCGCCAGCGAAGGGGCCATTTATACGCCTCAGGCGCAAATCATGCCCCAGCATATTAAAAAAGTGGCCGTGCGTCCTATTTTGAACAAAACCGAAGTGTTTGCGCTCGAGGATAAATTCTACAACGAACTTTACGATGAATTTTTGCGCAACGGTACGTATCAAATCGTGGCCGAAAACAACGGCGCGGAAGGCGTGGTGGTGACGACAATTTCCCGCTATTTAAACGTACCGATTCAGTACGACAGCCAGTTAATTCCCACCGTTTACCGCATGGATATTTGGCTGGACGTGGTGCTGATGGACAAAACCACCAACGCGCCCGTATGGCGCGAACCGGCTTTCTTGGGTACGCAGATTTACGCCGCGTCCACGCTGCCCGGCGGTATGACCGAAGTGCAGGCGCGCGACGTGGTGTTTGAAAAACTTTCCAAAGACATCGTCAAACGTACGGTGGACGGTTTCGGCTCCGTGATGAGCGAAAACAAAAAGAAAGTAATGAACAATCCCGAATATACCACCATCACCCAATAAAATGCCTAAACTCACCGCGGAAAAATTGCATGCGCAGTTGACGCAAAATACGGTTGTCCCCGTCTATTTGCTGACGGGGGATGACGTTTACCGCAAAAATTTAATTATCCAGAAACTCCGCGAAATCGTGGGCCCGGACGATTTTAACTACTACGCCAGCGAAGCCGACAAGGCCGACTGGGGCGAAGCGCTTGCCCTGGCCAACACGGCGCCCGTGTTTTCAAACGCGCGCATGGTCGTGCTGACGGGGATTGAAAAAATCCGCAAAGACCCCAAAGAAGCCCTTTTGCGGTATTTGGAAAATCCGCTTCCGTCCACCACGCTTGTTTTAACGCATAACGATTCCAAAAAAATGAAGACGGAAAAAGCCTTGTCCGAAGCGTGCGCGGCGGCGGGAGTGACGGCGGATTTTGCGGAACTTAAAAAAGAAGAGCTGAACATGTGGGTGCGCGAAAAAATGCGCGAAAAGGGGCTCAAAGCGGAATTTGACTCGGTAGATCTTTTGTGCGAAAGTGTGGGGGGAGAACTCAGCGCGCTTGAAAACGAAATGGAAAAACTCTATCTCTACGCGATGGACCGGGAAGACAAAACCATCACCAAAGAAGACGTGTTGGCCTGTATCGGTTTTAGCAAAGAGGAAAACCCGTTTGAGCTTTCCAACGCCATTACGGCGTGTTCCAAAGCGCGCGCCGTGAAACTGGTGGATAAACTGCTGGACGACGGCGAAGAGCCCGTCGGCGTACTGAGCAAGATGACGTTTCCCATTTTAAAAATGGCCCGCATTAAACGCATGGCCGACGCGGGGATGGCCCCGGCCGATATTTTGCGCGCGGCGGGACTTATGTATTGGGAAAACCGCCTGGTCAGTTCCGCGCGTTCGTTTCCGCCGCAGAAAAATTTTGTAAACGCGTTAAACCGCATTATTGACGCGGACGCGTCGTTTAAATCTTCTTCCGGCTCGGACCCGAAGATTCTGCTAAAAGGCATTTTGCTGACGCTTTTTGCGGGAAAATAAACGAATTTTCAGTCAGAAAAGCCCGGCCTCGCAGCCGGGCTTTTTTATCCCCCCCGAAAAAACTCGGTTATAAAATATAGTTTAGGCGCAGCACGCCCGAAACGAAATTCATTTTATGGCGCAGGTGAATGCGGTTGCCGTTGGAAGCGATATAGTGCGAATCGTGAAACTGGTTCCCGTTGTAGCGCGCTTCCAGCCCCAGCGCCCAGTGCCGGCCGTACACGTGCATCACGCCGATACCCGCCCGGTAGGCAAACCCCGTATATTTAAAATGTTGGGTTCCTCCGAAATCCACGCTGACGCGGCTGCGGTTCCATCCGGCGGAAAACGGCAGGTAGACCTTGTATTCGCTTTCCGGGTTGATAAAAATTTGTCCGCCTAGCATTAAATTCTTTTGGTGCGTGCCGACGTTTACCTCCCAGCCGCTGGCTCTGTCTTTGGCGAAGTGCTGGTCGGACGCGCTGATTCCCGCCGCAAAACGCGGATGAAAAAAGTAGACGGCCTGCAATTCCCCGCCGAAGCCGGGTTTGCCGAGTTTGGCGTCGTGCTGGATGTCTTGGGTTTGGTCCTGAATATAAAATTCTCCCCAGTCCGACGTAAGGCCCAGCGGGGATACGATTCCCGCCGCACTGATAACAACATCGCCCTTTTCAAAATTGCGGGCATATGCTCCTGTTCCCGTCAAAATACATAGAACAAGAAGTACAAGCGTTTGTTTGATAGTCACGTGAGTTCTCCTAAAAACTGTTTACTTACCGGTAGGTAAATTGTAGCATAAAACGGTGTGAAAAGTCACGCATTTTCCGGGGCATTGTAAATTGCTAAAATTAATATATGGAACTTTTATCCCAATTTATAGATATTGTACTGCACTTGGACGTACATTTAAACGCCTGGGCCGCCTGGATGGGCATATGGCTTTACGTGGTGGTGTTTGCCGTGGTGTTTTGCGAAACGGGGCTGGTGGTTACGCCGTTTCTGCCGGGGGATTCTCTCTTATTTGCGTGCGGCGCGCTGGCCGCTTCCGAGGGGAGTGCGATTAATCTGTTTGTTTTGATGCCGGTGATTTTTGCCGCCGCCGTATTGGGCGATTTTTGCAATTATGAAATCGGCAAATGGCTGGGGCCGAAGGTTTTTACGCGCGAAACAAGTTGGCTTCTCAATAAAAAACATCTCGAAAAAGCCCACGCGTTTTACGAAAAATACGGCGGAAAAACCATCATTTTGGCGCGTTTTATTCCTGTCATCCGCACATTTGCGCCGTTTGTGGCGGGGATTGGCAAGATGACGTATTTCCACTTTGCTTCCTTTAATGTGATTGGAGCGCTGTTGTGGACGGTGCTGTTTACGCTGGGCGGGTTCTTTTTTGCGGATTTGCCCGTGGTGCAAAACCATTTCCATTACGTGGTGCTGGCGATTATTGTGCTTTCCTGTCTGCCCGCCGTGTACGAATTTTGGGCCGCGCACCGTAAGAAAAAATAACGCGTTTAGATTTTATAATGTTTGGGCCGCTTTCGGGCGGCCCTTTTTATGTGCGCGGACACTTTATTAGCGGGGATTGTTGAGGGCTTGACCCGTTTTTTTTTTTTGATAAATTGGGATTATGACTTCTTGTATAAGGGGGGATATATCC